>CALJDB010000266.1 GCA_938023775.1 uncultured Clostridia bacterium | reverse complement strand
GGTACACCGACATCTGCGTAAAGGCAGAGCTGGTGGAGTACTCCAGTGTGAAGGGCTTTATCATCCTGCGCCCCTATGGTCAGGCCATCTGGGAACTGATCCAGAAGGATCTGGACGCCCGGTTCAAGGCTACCGGCCATGAGAATGTGGCTATGCCGGTGCTGATCCCGGAGAGCCTGCTGCAGAAGGAAGGCGAGCTCGTCAATGGCTTCGCGCCGGAGGTGGCGTGGGTCACGATGGGCGGCTCCGACAAGCTGGAAGAGCGTCTGGCGGTGCGTCCCACCAGCGAGACCATGTTCTGCGATCACTGGTCCCGCGTGCTGCACAGCTACCGTGAGCTTCCCATGAAGTACAACCAGTGGTGCAGCGTTGTCCGCTGGGAAAAGACCACCCGCCCCTTCCTGCGCAGCCGCGAGTTCTGGTGGCAGGAGGGCCACACCATCCACGAGACCGCTGAGGAAGCCGTTGCGGAGACCGAGCAGCAGCTGCGCTGCTATGCGGACTTTTTCGAGAACGTCCTCGCCATTCCCGTCGTCCCCGGCCGCAAGACGGACAAGGAAAAGTTCGCCGGTGCGGAGGCGACCTACACCGTTGAGTGCATGATGCGCGACCACAAGGCGCTTCAGGGCGCGACGAGCCACTATTTCGGCGACAAGTTCTCCCGCGCCTACGACGTCACCTTCGCCGGGCGCGACAATAAGCTGCAATATCCGTTCCAGACCTCCTGGGGCTCCACAACGCGCATGATCGGCGCGGTCATCATGACACACGGTGATAACTCCGGTCTCGTCCTGCCCCCGCGCATCGCGCCCGTGCAGGCGGTCGTCATCCCCATCGCCGCCCACAAAAACCCCGCCGTGGCGGACGCCGCGCGCGACATTCTCGCCCGCCTCACCGCCGCCGGGATCCGCGCGAAGCTCGATGATTCCGACCAGTCCATGGGCTGGAAGTGCGCCGAGTACGAGATGCGCGGCGTTCCCCTCCGCGTAGAGATCGGTCCGCGCGACCTTGAGGAAGGCAAGTGCTGCATCGTCCGCCGCGACAACGGCGAAAAGGTCCCCGTCGCGCTGGAGAGCCTTGAGCAGTCCGCCGCGCAGCTGCTGGACACCGTCCACGACAGCATGTTCGCCGCCGCGAAGCGCAATCTGGAGGAAAACACCTTTGAACTGGACAGCGTGGAGAGCGTCCGCGACATGGTCGCCTCCCGCGGCGGCTTCGCCAAGACCAAGTGGTGCGGCGACCTCGCCTGCGAGCTGAAAATGAAAGAGCTCGCCGGCGTCTCCTCCCGCTGCATGCCGCTTCAGCAGTCCGGCACCACCGGAAAATGCGTCTGCTGCGGCAAGGAGTGCAAGACCGATATCATCTGGGCCGTGGCGTACTGACGGAACAGATACGATCGAAAAACAAGGGAGACCGCAGGTGCGGTCTCCCTTGTTTTTCGTCCGCCGCTCTGCGGCGAAGCCTCCATTTAAAGATGTGATCCCGCCCGGAGCTTCAGGCGGGATCAGGCTTTTTCGCATCTCACGGCAATGCGGCTCGCGCCGCCTGGGGTGCAGGTGAAGAGGGTGAGGTCCCATGCGCTGTCGCGCATTTCGTCGACGGCGGTCGGGCGGAGGGTCGTGACCTCGGCGACGGCGTAGGTGTGCGTTTCTCCGGCGGCGTCCGTGAAGATCACGGCGTCTCCGGCCTCGAGCGCGCCGATCGCGCCGAAGTGGCGGCGGAAATTATGCGCCGCGATGCAGAGCCCGCCCTCCGCCGCGGTCCCGGCGTAGCGGCAGGGCGACTCCTGAAGCGCGGGGTAGCTCCACTCCGCGCGGACGGGCAGCTCCAGCGCGAGCGCCGGGATCGAGAGATAGCCGATATAGCGCACGCCGTCAAGCTCCACGACGGGTTCCTCCGCCGGTGTCTCCTCCAGCTCCGGCGGCTCCGCCGCGCGCTCGGCGACCGCCTCCGCCAGAACGGGCAGCACCGCGTCCGACGCTGCGGCGGCTGCCCGCGCCTCGGCGTCGTTATGGAGCAGCAGCGCAAGCGCCGCCGCCACGCAGAGCGCGCCGAGCGCGATCAGGATGTTTCCGATTCGCTTACTCATCCCGCCGCCTCCTGCACCCTATCCCCGCGGCAGCGAGCGCGAGCCCCAGCACCGCGAGCACCGGGACGGGCCAGCGCAGCTGCCCCGTCTGGGGCAGCGTTTCGTCCGCGCCGGAGGGCTTCCCGGTCGGCGCGGGCGTCGGGGTCGGGGACTCGGAGGGCTCCGGTGACGGGACCGGGGTCTCCGTCGGCTCCGGGGGCGGCTGCGGCGAAGGCGTGGGCGCGGGCGTCGGCTCCGGGACCGGGGCGGGCGGATCGGGGAGGGCGCTCCGCTCGATTTTCGGCAGCGCCGCGGCGTCATAGTCCCAGCTCTCCCCGTCGGCATTGAGCGCCGGGAGCGCGAGCAGAGCCGGTGCGCAGCGGTATTCCCAGCCGCCGGACACGGCGGCGTCCGCCGTCACGAGATAGAGCCCCGGCACGAGTCCCGAAAACGCCGCCGCGCCCTGCGCGTCCGTCGTCTCCGCGGCGCAGGGGACGAGATGCTCCGCCGACACAAATCGCGCGAGGGCGTCCGCCGCCGCGGCAAGGTCCTGCGCCGCGTTGAGCGCGCCGAGGTCCGCGCCGCTCGGCGCAAATCCCGCCGTCAGCGCCCAGTGCCCGAGCCCGTCGAGCTCCGCGGCGCGGTAAAGCGCGAAGCGCATCCCCGGAACGGCGGCGCCGTCAAGCCTCGCCGTCAGCGTCAGAGTGCACGGCGTCTCCGGGTCCGGGCGCGCGAGCGCCAGCGTCCGGAGCGGGAGGAGCAGCGCCGCCAGCAGCGCCGCGAGAAGCGTAATCCGATTTTTCCGGCGGCATGTCATGACCCGGTCTGCCTCCTTTTCGCTTTTTTCTTCTGATAACGCCCGCGAGGACCCACGCGAGGGCGAGCACCGCGGCAGCCGCGAGCGCCCAGAGCGCATAAGCCAGTTTGCCCTTCCAGCCGAGGCTGCGGACGATCTGCTGCGCCGTACTGACCTGCTGTACCGTCTCCTCCGGCTCATCGGCGCAGCGCGCGCCGCGGACAAGCAGCCGGTGGGTGTTGACGCCGTAAGGCGTGCAGGTGAGCAGCGTCACATAATCGCCGTCCCCGGCGGGCAGCAGGCTGTCCACCCGGTCGGGCTCCACAACGGCGATGTTATCGACGGCGTAAGTCAGCCGCTCGCCGAGAATATACAAACAGAATTTGTCCCCGACCTCGAGCCGGTCGAGGTCCGTAAACAGCAGCGCGCTCGGCAGTCCGCGGTGGCCCGACAGCACGCTGTGGGTCCCCGCACCGCCGACGGGCAGACTCGTTCCCGCGAGGTGTCCCACGCCCTGCTGGAGCACGTCCTCGCCCGTGCCGTGGTAGACCGGCAGACGGACGGCGATCTTCGGGATCTCCAGATAGCCCATCACGCCGCTGCCGTCCGGGTCGAGCAGGGACCAGTACAGGTCCGTCTCCGGCGGCAGCTCGCCGGTGAAGGCGTCATGGAAATCCGGGCGGAGCGCGGCGTTATATTCCCGCGCGGCAGCAAGCTCGGCGGCGTGGTCCACCGGATTGAGACTCTCGACGCGCTCTAAGTAGCTGCCGATGAGCCTGTCCTGCCGCCGCTGGTTCCAGAGGTCGCTGAACGCGGGATAGAGCAGCACGCCGAGTCCGACGAGGAAAATAAGCGCGATGGCGATCGACGCAAGCGGACTTCGTTTTTTCTTATTTTTCAAGAGCGTCTCCCCCTTCTGCGCGCGAGAAGCCCGAGCACGAGCGCGAGCGCCGCCACGGCGGCGAGCCCCGCCGCCGCCCAGAGCTCATAGCGCGTGTGGACGGAGCGGACCGCCTCCGCGCGCTCGGTCTCGGCGGTCTCCGGCTCGTAGGCGACGCGGTGGCCGCGGACGAGCAGGCGGTGGGTGTTGACGCCGTAGGGCGTGCATGTGACGAGCGTCACGAGGTCCTGCCCCGGCTGAACGTCGAGGTCCTTCGTATGGCTCGGCTCAACGGTGAGGATCTGATCGACCTCATAGGCAAGGGTGCGGTCCAGAATGTGCAGGTAAAAATGGTCGCCGGCTTCGAGCCGGTCGAGGTCCGTGAACAGCGCGGCGCTCGGCAGTCCGCGGTGGGCGGAGAGCACGCAGTGGGTGTCCGCCCCGCCGACGGGGAGCGCGGAGCCCTGCAGATGGCCCACGCCGCGCTCGAGCGTCTCCGCCGCCGTGCCGTGATAGATCGGGAGGCTGACGGAGATGCGCGGGATTGAGATGAAGCCCATCACACCGTCGGTGGAAAAGGCGAGCTGGCTTAAATAGTCGGCGTCCTCCTCCGGCGTGATGGCGGCGAAGGCGTCCGGCACGCCCTTGCCGGGCAGCGTCGCGTTATAAGCCGCGGCGCGGTCGAACCATTCGCCGTAGTCCGCCTCCGGCGCCTCGGCAACGGCGGCGGTATAGTCACGCAGCAGCGCGTCGCTCCGCCGCCGGTTCCAGCGGTCGCTGAGCAGCGGATAAAGCAGCAGAGAGAGCCCGACCAGAAACACGAGCACAAGCAGCGCGATATAAAGTTTCCGCAGTCTCATGGAAGGGCTCCCTTTTCAGCTTTTCCTCACTCCTCGCTGCTCTTGCGGCGGCGGAGGAAGAGGAGGAGGACGGCGGCAGCCATGAGGACCACGCCGCCGGCGGTGAACAGCGCGGTGCCGACGCCGCCGGTGGTCGGCAGAATCGGGGTGGAGCTGTTTTTCAGACCGAAGTCGAAGCGGTTGAGCTCCGCGGCGTTGATGCTGCCGCCGGTGACGAGCAGGCGGTCGTCCGTATGGACGGGGACGATGTTGCTCGCGCCCGCTTCGAGATGACCCGTCAGCGCCTCGCTGACGCGCGCGGCGGAGAGCTCAAGGCGGAAGTCGCCGTTCGGGGCGTAATAGCCGCTGGGGACCGTGGTCTCCTCCAGATAATAAGCGCCGACATCCAGCCCGCGGACAACGCAGGGGGCGGTGAGCTCCGTGACGACAGTCTCCGCGGCGTCATCGACCGTGGCGGGGCGGTAATAGTCCCCGTCCTTCACAAACTTCAGCGCGGCGGTGTGGGCGGCGTCGCCGTAAACGGTGAAGCCCGCGCCCGCGACGGGCTTGAAGGGGGAGTTTTCGTCGTTCGGGTCCACGCGCTCGGTGGAGTATTTGCGGAGCTCGAAGGCGTAGTTATAAACGGTGGTCTCGCTCGCGGACGTGGTTTTTTTGTTCTCCGGCTCAAGGTCCGTGGCGTAGGTCAGGCTGGCGGCGTTTTTCGCGTACTGCGTGGTAGTGGTCCCGGCGTCCGCGGTGCGGAGCGTCCGCGCCGCTTCGGGCATCACGACGGCGCTGTAGCGGACATAGACGTCCACGGTGCCGGCGGCGGCGGAGAGAACGTTGCCGTAGTTGAGGGTGAACTCCACGGTCTGCTTGCCGTTTTCGTAGGCGCTGACGGTCTCGGTGAGGGCGCCGGCGACCTCGTTCTCAAAAAGGCCCGTCGTCCCGGCGCGGTAGACCTTCGCGCTGCCGGAGACGTATTTCAAGCCGTCGAGCTTGTCGGTCAGCGTGAGCGTTGACATGTCGTGGATACCGGTGAACTTGGGGATCTCGACGCGGACATAAAACTGCACGGTCTCGCCGACGGGGGCGGCGGCGCTGGACTTCCACGTTGCGCCGACATTTGTGTCGTCGCGGACGCGCTTGCTGATCTGCGGGGCGCCGGCAGACTTTGCATTCATTGCGGGTGTCTCGCTGTCGAGCAGCACGCCGCCGCCATAGACGGAGACCGCGCCGTCCTTCACGCGGACGAACACGCTCATGGGCTTATAGATCTTGCTGTTGCCGGGGAGCGTCTCGACGAGGAGCAGATAATAGCCCGGCTCGAGCGTCAGGGCGGCCTTGCCGTCCCCGTCCGCGGTGACGGTGGCGGACGGTGCCGGCAGCGTGCAGCCCTGGTGATTTGCGAGAACGCTTGCGGCGTATGCACCGAGCACATTTGCGATCTCAATGTCATCCATGCGGGTCATAACGTCGTCGAGCGGCTCGTTCGGGGTGTGGCGGTAGTTTCCCAGCGCGGTGCCGAAATCGCCGTAGTAAACATAGCTGTTGTAGCTGGCATCGTAGCTGATGAGGCGGTAGGCCTTGACGGTGTCGCCCGGGGCGATCTCGCCGACGGTGACGGTGGGGGCCGTGACCGTGACGGCTGCGGGGTCCCCGCCTTCCGCCGCGGCGGTCACGCCGAGGGCGAGGACGAGCGCCAGTGCAAGCACGAGCGCCAGAAGTTTTTTGATTGAGGTTTTCATCTGTTTTTTTCGTTCCTTTCTTTGTTTTATGGGAAAGCTTTTTATCCGATCCTCCCTGAAAAGGGGGTATCTCACCGTTTTCTGCGCCGCAGCGCGGGCAGCAGCCCCGCCGCGGCAAGCGCCATCAGCGCCGCGCCGAGCGCCATCATGGGATAAATGCCCGGTCCGCCGACGCTCGGAATGACCCAGAGCGGCTCGTTCCGGACCGTCAGCGTCCAGCAGCCGCCCTCCGGACCGGAGAGCGACCATAGCGGGAGCGCCTCCGGCTCCAGCAGCGTTACCTCACCGCCGGAGATGCGCAGCGTTGCGATCGCCGTGCTCCGGACAAAGCCTGCCGGGGCTTCCGTCTCCTCGATGGTATAGTCGCCCGCAGGGAGCGCGTCGAGGCGGACGCAGCCCTCGCCGTCCACGGCGAAGGAGCCGTAGGGCTTATCGTTGCGCCAGAGCGTGAACTCCGCGCCGGTCAGCGCGGCGCCGCCGGGGTCGGTCTTGCGAAGGAGCAGGCTCATCCGGGATCGGTTCGCGATCGCGGAAACGGCAGAGCCGTCCGCGGCATAGACCGCGGAGCCCGTCGCGCGCACGACGACGCGCCACTGGTCGCTGCGCGCGGCATAGCCCGCGGGCGCGGCGGTTTCACGCAGGTAGTAGGTCCCGACGGGCAGGGGCTCGAACGCCACGATCCCGCCGGCGTCGCTCACTGCTGCCGCCACAGCCGTTTTGCAGGCGGCGTCGGCATAAAGTGTGAACTCCGCGCCCGCGAGCGGACTGCCCTGCTCGTCCGTTTTTGCGAAGCTGACCTCGCCATGGACGAGCGCGTTTTCCACGCGCAGCAGCAGCGCGTCGGCATAGCGCGGCGTGCCGTCCGCGGCGGTCTGCACCGGCTCGGTGTCGAAAAATTCGCTGCCGCACCAATACTGCGGGTCGAGGTGGGTCACGACATAATCGGCGTAGCCGTCCGCTGCGTCCGCGCCGGGGTCATAAGCCGTGGCGCCGATCAACACCTCGCGCAGCGCATACTCCGCGATGTGTCCGTTCTGGAAAAGCGGCAGATCGGTCCATGTATAGCTCCAGCCGTTCCCGTCGCTCAGCACCTGCGTGTATTCCGCGCCGATCATCCTCGCGCCGTTGCGCCAGAGCTCCACGGCAACGGAGTCCTCCTCCGCCGCGCCGCCGGACCAGAGCTTTTCCGCCGTCACGGACACATAGCGCCGCGAGGCGTTGCGCAGCGTGTAAACGCTGCCGGAGCCGCTGAGCCAGCCGCCCTCCGGCGGCTCGGCGTCGCCGGCGTCCGTCACCTCGGCGGAAAACGCGACCGCGCCGTCGTCCGTGACGGTGAGCGCGAGCTCCGATGCGCCGAAATAGCCGACGGGCACGTGCTCGCGCAGGGAGTAGACACCCTCGGTCGTGCCGTCCAAGGGCGAGAGATGGAGATAGAGCCAGCCGCCGGCGTCCGTCTCCAGCACGCCGTCCGCCACCGCCTCGGTGTATTCGCCGAGATAATCAGTGAGCTCCCCGGTCACCATGTCCGGGTCGAAGGCAAAGTAGCGCGACGTGCCCGGCACGCGGTAAACGGCGAGGGACGCCGCCGCGCTCTGGACTGTGAGGGTCCCGTCATCGGGCGCGTCCTCCGCGGGCTCCTCCTCAGTTGGCTCCTTGGTGGTTTCCTCCTCAACGGGCTCCTCCGGGGGCGCCGCTTCCCCCGGAACATCCGGGATATCTTCGGCCGGCGCACTCTCCGCCGGCTCGGTCTCTGTTTCTTCTTCGGGCTCGTCCGCCGCGGCGTCGGCGCGGGAGAGGGTGAACCGAACGCCCGCGATGCCGGTGCCGGTGCCGTCGTCGATCTTGTGCAGCGTGAAAAGCCCCGCCTGCACATAGAGGTTTTCAAACGCCACGGTCTGCACGGCGGAATCAGGAACGTCGTTCGGATAGCTCTCCGCCGTCACCGCGACGGGACCGGTGTAATCGAGGAAGCCCGCCGTCTCCGCGGCGCTGCCGCGGATGGCGTACTGCGCGCTCTGCTGCCAGTCGCCGGAGAGGGCGTAGCCCTCCTCGCCGACGAGATATTCGCGCCCCTGCCGCACCGGGAGGGTCCATGTATAGGTGTCCGTCTCCTCGTCATGGCTGTTCGCGCCGGAGAGCTCCAGCGTAAAGTCCGTGACGGTCTCGCCCGTCTCGGCGTCAATGTGCGTCACGGTGCCGCTCCATGTCTCCTTGACGGCGGCGATCGCGGCCGCGTCGCCGGCGAAGGTCTTCGTCACGGCGAGCCGCCCCGCCTTCGCGACGAGAATGCCGTCTAAATGCCAGCCGTCGTGGGGCTCATATTTGAGCGTTGCCCATCGGACCTTGAAGCGTTCCGTCGTCAGATCCTCGTAGGGGATCTTCACCCCGTCGATAAAAATGGCGGAGTGGTTGCTGCGGAGATAGGCTAAAACGTCCTCGTCCGTCGGCAGATTCTCCAGCGTGACGCCCTGAAGGGGCTCCGTCGTCATGCCGCGGATCTGGGCATCCACGGCGTAAGCCGTCGCTGCGGCGTCGATCTTCGCGGTGAGCAGGAAGGGCGTCGTGGGTGAGAAGTCCAGCGAATCCATGCCAAACACGCGCGTGCCGAAGATCACAGGAGTATAATTCGCGCTGCCGTTGCCCGTGGCGTAGCCGTCCGTGAGATTATCCGCGACCTCGCAGGTCTTGTTAAGGTAAAGGTTGACACTCTCAATGCGCGCGGATGCGTCCGCCGCATGCCACGCCGCGCGCAGATCGACGACGCCGTCGCCGTCGGCGTCCAGCGCTTCGAGCTCCCCGGCGGTGAAAACGGTCCCGGCGGGATAGACCTCGCCGGTCTCCGCCTCCCAGCCGCCGAAGGTGTAATAATAGCGGCGGCCCTTGTAATCGCCCACCTGTGATTTGTCGAGCTGCGCCTCGGCGCGGTCCGTGTCCGGCGCGGCGAGGGTGATGCCGCCTGCGCCGTCCGGAAGGTCGGTCCAGTGCGCCGCGCCGCGGATCGTCGCGTCCTCGGTGATGACCTGCATCGTGGCAGGATAAGAGTACTGCGTCTCGTCGTGGGTGCTGCGGCCAAGGGGCTGGAGCCGTCCCGCGAGGGTCGCGGTGTAGCGGACGGAAAAGGCGTCCCGCTCTGCGACAAGGCGAATGCCGCGGGCGGCTGCCGCGGCATAAAACGTGACCGTCCCGTCCCCATTGTCGGTGAGCACGCCGCTGACGGTCTCCCCGGTCGCGGCGTCGCGCACGTCCCAGCGGACGCCCTCCGGCGCCGGAAGAATGCAGGTCATTTCCTCTCCCGCCCCGTAAATTTTCTCCTCCGGCAGCGCGCCCGTTTCATAGACGAGCCCGCCCGGGTCGGAGACCTCCAGTGAATAAAAGCTGTTGTCCGCAAGCAGCTGCGCATTGCCGATCGGCTTTTTTTCCTCGAAGTAAGAGGCACTGGAGATCTCGTTTTTGGGGAGGTAGTAGAGGTAGGTATGCAGCTGCTTTTTGCTGTCGCCGAGTGGAATAAGAAGCTCCCCGTCGGCGCTCTCGCGCCGGGGAAGGGCGTCCGCCCAGATCTGGCTGAGGTCGCCCTCGACCGTATGGGCAAAATAGCGCTTGCCGACGAGCGGGTCGTCCTCGCTTGCGAGGTCCGCGGCGGCAAAGCCGTAGTCGGCGTAAACGCGCTGGAGCTCATCCGCACCGATAAAATAGCGGGACGTGCCGAAGATATCGCTCGTTTCCGTAACGCGGACGGTCTCCACGAGCCGCCAGCTGCCGTTCACGGCGGCGTAGCAGCCGGCATCCACGCCCGCCGCCGCGCGAACGGGCAGCGGCAGCAGGAGAAGCGCCGAGAGCAGAGCGAGCACGCGGCGCAGAATATTCATTTTTTGCGCGCTGCGTTTCATCGCACTACCTCTCTGCAATGAAAAATCACATAAAAAAAACGGACCGACCGCGTGCTTTCCCCTCGAAGCGCCCATATAGGCGCCAAGGCGAAAAAATGCGGCTATCTGGCTGTCTGCCTGCTGCTGGCGCTGGTGCTGAACAGCGGCCTGCTGACCGACACGCTGCGCACCGGTACGGTGCAGGAGCCTGCAGCCGCAGCGGCCGAGCCGGCCGGCAGTGACCGCGCCGCCAAGGGTACGCCGACACCGGCCGACTGGGAGTATGAGGCGCAGATCAACGAGAACTCGCTGGAAAACTATGTAAAACGGCTATACTATTATGTGGAGGATAACGCCGCGCCCGCCAAGAGCGAGG
>CALJDB010000265.1 GCA_938023775.1 uncultured Clostridia bacterium | reverse complement strand
AAGAGGACCCAATGTATCTTAAAGCACTGGAAATTCAAGGCTTCAAGTCGTTTCCGGACAAGACGGTGCTGACCTTTGACAAGGACATCACCGCGATCGTGGGACCGAACGGGAGCGGAAAATCGAATATTTCCGACGCGCTGCTCTGGGTCATGGGCGAGCAGCGGAGCAAGGCGCTCCGCGGCGGCAAGATGGAGGACGTCATCTTCGGCGGTACGGAAAAGCGCAGCCCGATGGGCTTCGCGCAGGTCAGCCTTGTGCTGGACAACTCCGCCGGACTTTTTCCCATCGACGCGCCGGAGGTCGTCATCACCCGCCGCTACTACCGCACGGGCGAGAGCGAATACTCGCTCAACCGCGAGAGCGTGCGCCTGAAGGACATCACGGGACTTTTGATGGACACCGGACTCGGACGCGACGGCTACAGCGTCATCGGGCAGGGCCGCATCGCGGAAATCGTCTCCGCGCGCAGCACGGACCGGCGCGAGATCTTTGAGGAGGCGGCGGGCATTTCGCGCTACCGCTACCGCAAGGAGGAAGCCGAGCGCAAGCTCGAACGCACGGAGGACAACCTCCTGCGCGTGAACGACAAAATCGCGGAGCTGGAGCTTCAGGTCGGACCGCTCGAAAAGCAGGCGGAGACCGCGAAGAAATATCTGCTCCTGCGCGACGAGCAGCGCGGACTGGAGATCTCCGTCTGGATGGAGACGCTCGACCGCCTGCGCGTGCAGACGGAAAAGCTGAATCTGGAATACGAGCAGGCGCAGTCGTCGCTGGATGCGGCGCAGCGCGAGCTCGACGCGCTCTATGCCGCGGCGGAGAGCCTCAGCGAAAAAATGCGTGAGTGCGACATGGAAAGCGAGCGCGAGCGCGAGCGCCAGAGCGCCGCGGAGGGCGAAGCCGCCGAGTGCGACAGCGCCGCGGCGGTGCTGCGTGCGAATTTGGAGCACAACGCGGAGAACATCCGCCGCATGGAAAGCGAGATGGCGGAGCAGTCCGGCAGGACCGAGAGTCTGCGCGCGCAGGTCCGCGCCGGCGAGACGCGCCTCGGCGAGATCGAGGCGCTGCTGGCGCAGAAACGCGGGGAGATCGCGGACACCCAGTCCGCGGCGGAGCGCAACGCGGCGGAGACGGACGCGGCGCAAGCGGGGCTCGCGAGCCTGATCGCCGGGGAAAACGCCCTCAGCGACGAGATCACCCAGTGTGCGACGGCGCTCGCCATGCTTGCCGACAAGCAGACCGAGCAGCGTGAGCGCGCCGGCGGCATCGACGGCGACATCGCCGCGGCGGAGGAGAAATACGACCGGCTCGGCGAAACGCTGCGCGAAGCGGAGCGAAAGCTCGCCGCGGCGAAGGAGCGCGCGGACGAGCTTGCGAACGTTGTGAACGGCCACAAGATGCTGATGAGCGGGCGCGAGAGCGCGGTGCGGGAGCTGACGGAAAAGCGCGGCGCGCTGACCGTGGAGCGCCGGAGCGCCGCGGGGCGCATCGCCATGCTGACGGAGCTTGAGCGCGACTATGAGGGCCTCGGCAGGGCGGTCAAGTCCGTCATGACGGCGGCGGGGCGCGGAACGCTCCGCGGCGTCCACGGTCCGGTGGCGAAACTGCTCGCCGCGGACGAGCGCTATGCCCTCGCGATCGAAACGGCGCTCGGCGGCGCGATGCAGAACATCGTCGTGGACAGCCAGAGCGACGGCAAGGCGGCGATCGAGCACTTAAAGCGCAGCGACGGCGGCAGAGCCACCTTCCTGCCGCTGGACACCATCCGCCCCTACCCGGCGAAGCAGATGCCGGAGGGCGAGCCGGGCTTCGTCGGCAGAGCGGACAAGCTCGTGCGCTTCGACGCGCGCTATGCCGGAATTTTTGAAAATCTTCTGGGCGGCACCGCCGTGGCGGAGACGCTGACGGACGCGGTGCGGCTTTCCAAGAAAAGCGGAAACCGCCTGCGCATCGTGACGCTGGACGGTCAGCTCATCAACGCCGGCGGCTCCATGACCGGAGGCAGCGCCGCGAAGAATACGGGGCTTCTCTCCCGCGCGAACGAGCTGAAAAAGCTCCGGGCGCGCGCGGAGGAGCTGGAGACAGCGGAGCGCGACTGCGCCGCCGCGCTTGCGGAAGCGGAGCGCGTGCTCTCCGGCGCAAAATACGAGATGGAGGTCGCCGCCGGGGAGCTCACCGGCGCGAGCGAGGCGCTCCACCGCGCGGAGGCGGAGGTCGACCAGACCCGCCTGCTGCGCCGGACGGTGGACGAGGCGCTTGAGGACCTCGAAAACGAAAAGCGCGGGCTCGCCGCCGCCCGGCGCGAGACGGCGCAGCGCATGGAGGAGACCGCGGCGCGGCGTGCGGCGCTGGAAAAGCGGCTGGACGCCCAGCGACGCGAGATCAGCGAGCGTACCGCCGGACGCGAGGACTTCGAGCGCCGGCGCGCGGAGCTCGCCGAGACGATGGCGTCGCTGCGTGCGGAGAGCGCCTCGCTGGAGGCAGAGCGCGACACGGCGGGCCAGTCCATCCGCAGTCTGACGGAGCTGATCGCCGCCCTTTCCGGCGACAGCGACCAGCGCCAAGCCGCCATCGCGGAGATGACCGCCCGCGCCGCCGAGCTTCAGACGGAGCTGGACGCGACGGTCGCCCGCGCGGTGGAAAAGCGCGCCGCGGCAGCCGAGCGCAAAGCGGCTTTGCAGGCGATCTCCGCCCGGAAAATTGAGCTCGAAGGCCGCCGCACCCGCGGCGAGCGCGAGAGTCAGGACAAAAACCGCGCGCTGCTCGAATTGCAGTCCGTCCGCGCCGCGCTGGAGCAGAAAAAGCTCTCCGCGGAGCTGGAGGAAAAGCAGATCGTCGATAAGCTCTGGGACAGCTACGAGCTCTCCCGCACCGCGGCGCAGGGACTGCGCCAGCCGGTGGAGGACATGCCCGCGGCGACGAAGCGCATCGCGGAGCTGCGGCGCGAGATCGGAAGACTCGGCGCCGTGAACCTCGGCGCGATCGAGGAGTTCGCCCGCGTCAGCGAGCGCTACGATTTCCTGCGCGGTCAGCGCGACGACGTCGAAAAAGCGCGGCGCGATCTGCTGAAGATCATCAGCGACGTGACCGGCGAGATGAAGGAAATCTTCGTCCGCGAGTTCCACGCCATCGACGAGCGCTTCCGCAGCGTGTTTCTGGAGCTGTTCGGCGGCGGCAAGGCACAGCTCACGCTCGAGGACCCGGAGGACCCGCTCGGCTGCGGCATCGAGATCCGCGTCCAGCCGCCCGGCAAGGCGGTCACGACGATTTCGCTGCTCTCCGGCGGCGAAAAGAGCTTCGTCGCCATCGCGCTCTATTTCGCGATCATGAAGGTGCGGCCGACGCCATTTTGCATCATGGACGAGATTGACGCCGCACTCGACGAGGCGAATGTCGAGCGTTACGCCGGCTATATGCGCTCCATGGCGGGGCAGACCCAGTTTATCGTCATCACCCACCACCGCGCCACGATGGAGGAGGCGGACGTGCTCTACGGCGTCAC
>CALJDB010000264.1 GCA_938023775.1 uncultured Clostridia bacterium | reverse complement strand
AATGGGTAGTTGGTTGAGTAATGGGTTAAGTAATGGGTAGTTGGTTGAGTAAAAGAAATATATCAACTAATTAAGAAAATGATATCTGATAATAAATTAAACGGTAAAATAGATTGTATGGTTCTCACTGGACAAGGAATTAGTAATATAGTTGGTGCACAAGAATTAGCAATGCTTATATTAAAAATTAATCAGGTAAGAGTTTGTAATCCTAAACTTATAAATGTAATAAAACCACAACATGCAACAGTATTTGGAATGGTAAGGTATATAGCCAGTCTAGGAGTAAGTAAACATGTTAATAGTGATGTAGAAATTGTAACAGATTTAACTTTTAAAGAAAAAATTATTGAGGGAATAAGGAATATAAAAGATAAATTTAAAGGAGCATACAATAAAACAAGAGAAATAGATAATAAGGAATAAGGAGGAATTTTTAGATGGAAAATCAAGAAATGCAAGCTGGAACAGCTACTATTAAAGTTGTTGGAGTTGGCGGTGGTGGCGGTAATGTCATCAATAGAATGATCGAAGCTGGTCTTAGAGGAGTTGAATTTATAACTGTAAATACAGATAGACAAGCTCTTCAATTATCAAAAGCAAGTTCTAAAATTCAAATAGGAGAAAAACTAACAAGAGGACTTGGTGCTGGGGCAAATCCAGACATTGGAATGCAAGCAGCAGAAGAAAGCAAAGCTGAAATTGCTGAAATGCTAAGAGGAGCAGATATGGTATTCGTTACAGCCGGAATGGGAGGCGGAACAGGAACAGGAGCAGCTCCAATAGTTGCAGCAGCAGCAAAAGAATTAGGAATATTAACAATAGGTGTTGTAACAAAACCATTTACATTTGAAGGAAAGAAAAGACTTACTCAAGCAGAAAAAGGAATTGCAAACTTAAAAGAAAAAGTAGATACATTAGTTGTAATACCAAATGATAAATTGTTACAAATTATTGATAGAAGAACATCAATTGTAGAAGCATTTAAAATGGCTGATGACGTTTTAAGGCAAGGTGTTCAAGGTATATCAGACTTAATTTCTGTACCAGGACTAATTAACTTAGACTTTGCTGACGTTAAAGCAGTAATGTTAAATACAGGTATGGCACACATGGGAATTGGTAGAGCAAGTGGAGAAAACAGAGCAGAAGATGCTGCGAAACAAGCTATTCAAAGTCCATTACTAGAAACATCAATAGAAGGAGCAAAAAATGAGCCGAAGCACCCGATGGCATGGTAATAAGGAAGGCAACCCCGGCGTTCCGCGCGTCGAGCACATAGAGCTCAGCGAGCGGAAGGTCCGGCTGCGCTTCGTGCTGGTGCTCGTTTTCCTGCTCATCGCGGGACTCGCGATCGCCTTCGGCGTCAAGGGGCTCACGACCGCATCGAGCGGCTGGCAGGAGATCGAGACCAACTCCAGCGCGGAGGCGAGCGTCGCGGGCGACTTTGTCCTGCAATATGACCTCGGCGCAAGCGGCGTCGCCGCCTCGGTCGAGGCAAGGCAGATCTCCGCGCTCTATACCGAGTCCGCCGTCTATGCTTACCGCGCTTTTTCCGCCGCGGAGCGCTTCGACGGCGTCGGCAACCTCCGCGCATTGAACGACGCGCCGGGCGAGACCGTCGCGCTGGAGCCCGCGCTCTACGACGCGCTCGCGCTGCTGGAGTCCGCCGGGCGGCGGGAGCATTATCTGGCGCCGCTTTACGAGGTTTACGGAAACCTCTTTTCCAGCGAGGTGGACGAATACGCCGCCGAGTTTGACCCGGAGCGCAATGCGGAGACGGCGGAATTTTTCGCCGCGGCGCTCAGATTCGTGAACGACCCCGCCACCGTGCAGATCGAGCTGCTGGGCGATTATCAGGCGCGGCTCCGCGTCTCGGCGGAGTATGCGGCGTTCGCGGAGGAATGGGGCGTCGGCGCTTACCTCGACCTTGGCTGGCTGCGCAACGCCTTTGCCGCAGACTATATTGCGGACGCGCTCATCGCCGCAGGCTATACGCGCGGCACGCTTTCAAGCTACGACGGCTTCTACCGCTGTCTCGACGGCAGCGGCACGGCGTATTCCTGTACTGTGCTCGACCGCGAGGGCGGTACGGTCTATCCCGCGGCGCGCATGGAATACACCGGACCGATGGCGCTCGTGAGACTGCGCGATTACCCGACCGTGGACCTCGACGCAGAGCACTACTACGAATACGCCGACGGCACAATCCGCAGCTGCTATATTTCCACCGCCGACGGACTGCCGCGCGCCGCCGTCAGCGACCTGCTCGCATGGTCGTCCGCACGCAGCTGCGGCGAGATCACAGTGGAGCTCCTGCCGCTCTGGATCGCCGACGCCTGGAGCGCCGCCGCGCCGGACGGCGTGGACCTTATATGGTGCGAGGGTACGGCGCTGCACTGCACCGATCCGGACGCGGTTTTAACGGACCTCTACGATTCCGACGGCGTTCGCTATGCGTTCGCGCAGTAAAAAAGGGCTGGACAGTTCGGAAAAACGTGGTATGATTGAATTTGGATATGCGATTGTCTGATATGGGGGCGCACGCGCCCCCATATCAGAC
>CALJDB010000263.1 GCA_938023775.1 uncultured Clostridia bacterium | reverse complement strand
CCCGTCTCATTTTTTTCTTGTCTTTCATTCCAATGCAAATAGATCCACACCCTGCGTTTCAAGCCTCCCTGCGCCGCCTTGGGGCGGTAAACTTCAGAAAGGATAAAAACTGAATGCGCTTATCTGTAAAAGCGCTCCTTGCGCTCAACCGCTGCTTTCCGCGGATCGAGCACCCGTTCAACATGCAGAACGAGGGCCGCCAGACCTATGCGGAGTGGCAGTTTTCGCAGGGCGCGCGCACGCTGGAGTGTTTTCTGCCGGAAATGACGCCGGCGGACATTTTAGCGGGCAAAGAGGTGCTCGATATGGGCTGCGGCGCGGCGGGCAAGAGCCTCTACTACGTCTCTGCCGGGGCGAAGCACGTCACCGGCGTGGAGATGGTGGAGCACTACCGCGCGGAAGCCGAGGCGCTCGCGGCGAAGCTCGGCTTCGCGGACCGCTTCCGCTTCCAAGTCGGCGACGCGGTCCACACCGGGCTCCCCGACGCGAGCTTCGACGCCGTCGTGATGAACGACTTTATGGAGCATGTCTCCCGCCCCCGCGAGGCGATCGAGGAGGCGCTGCGCGTGCTGCGTCCGGGCGGGCGGCTTTATATCACGCTGCCGCCCTATTACCACCCGACGGGCGCCCACCTGAGCGACGCGATCGGCATCCCGTGGGTGCAGATCTGGTTCTCGGAGCAGACGCTCATCGACGCCTACAAGGAGCTCATCCGGGGCGTCCCGGACGAAGCCGACCGCCTTGCGCTGCGCTTCTCCGCCGGCGCGGACGGGAAAGAGCACATCACTTACATCAACAAAATGACCCTGCGGCGCTTCCGCCGCATCCTCTGCGACCTCGGCGTAACGCCCGTCTTTTATAAGGAGATCCCCCTCCGCCGCTACTTCGCGCCCCTCGCGAAGCTGCCGGGCGTGAAGGAGCTGTTTGTAAAGATGGTCGCGTGCGTGATCGAGAAAAAATGACCCTTCGCATCGGAATGAAAGACCCACCGCCCCCACCGGCGCGCGGAGGCTTGAAAACGGGAAACGGTATGCTAAAATAGGGTGTGGAGGCAAAAGAAAGAATTATGAATGAGATTTCACTTGGAAACTTAATAAGGAAAGAACGCGAATCGCAAGGGCTCTCGCAGGAGCAGCTCTGCGAGGGTATCTGCGAGCCCATGACGCTCTCGCGTCTGGAAACCTGAAAAAGCATCCCCGCCATGCACAGACTCAGGGCGCTGCTGCAAAGGCTGGGTCTCCCGGAGGAGAAAGCCTATGCGCTGCTCAGCAAAAACGAAA
>CALJDB010000262.1 GCA_938023775.1 uncultured Clostridia bacterium | reverse complement strand
GGGCGTTATGCTTCCCGGCTCTTTTCTTCTGTGTCGTTTTTCTTTGTAAAAAAGGCTGCGAGCTTTTCGTTTGCCTTTTTCAGGTCAACCTCTGAAATGTGGGTGTAAATTTTCCGCATGGTGTTCTGGTCCTTCCAGCCGCCAATCGCCATTGTCTCGCGCTCGGAGAGACCGAGGTGGTAGCAGAGGGAGGCGAAGGAGTGTCGGAGACCGTGAACGCCGATCCCCGGAACGCTGACGGGGATCTTCTCCCCGTCCAGATTCGCCGCCAGCGCCTCGTGCAGCGCGTCAATGTCAAAGCTCCCGCTCTCCGCGTCGTACACGCCGAAGGCCGCCATAGCCGGATGCCCGGTGTAGCGCTGCGCCAGATTGGGAATGTTACGCGCGATGAGCGTCCCGCCCGTCAGCACAACGGCGCGCTGCCAGCCGGAAAACGCCGCCGCGAGCTGTAAGTCCACATAGCGGAGGAAGCCCGCCTGAATTTGTTCGATCGTAACCATAACGCCCTCCTGTCAAAAAATTGGGGCGGCGATTGCCGCCCCGGATGCTCAGTTGCCGTTGCAGCAGCCGCACTTCGGCAGGGGATTGTAGAGCGACTGCGCCGTGGTGCCCGTTCCGGTGGTGACGTCCGCGACCATCTTCGGGTAGAAGGTGGCGTTGGCGTAAGTGACGATGGCGTTGTCGCCGCAGCAGCGGCGTTCAGCCTCCATCGCGATCTCGCGGCTCAGTTCCGCCTTGACGGCGGCGACGTCCTCGCGGACGAGGGCGAAGCTGTCCTCCGTGCGCTGGTTGTGGACCGCCTGCGCGCTCTGCACCGTGCGGACGTCCTTCAGCTCGCCGTCGATGTACTTATACACCTCCAGCAGCTTCTGATCCCCGTAGGTGTTCGCGTCGCGCAGCGCGATGCCGGACTGGAGCTCGGCGATCTTCTGCTGCTGCGCCAGATCGTAGCGGGACACCGGCATGTTGTCGCTGTCGCACTGACGGCCGGCAAACAGCCCGGCGCCGAGCGTGTTCAGGATACCCAGCGCAGCGCCTCCGATGCCGAAGCCGAGCGCCGTGCCCGCGGTCCCGCGGCTTGCATAGTTGTTCTTTTCCACATATGGCGGTAGTATTTACACAATTCACTTATAAAGTCATTAACATTCTGACCTCTCTTAATATATTCTTTTGCAAATTGATAATGATTCATTCCTTTGTCCAATTCAAAACCATCAAAATAATACTTTTTATTTGTTTTATCTGAACATTGGGTAAGCATAAAATCCGTAAGTAAATAA
>CALJDB010000261.1 GCA_938023775.1 uncultured Clostridia bacterium | reverse complement strand
CGCGGGGCGGACATACTTCATATCCCGCGTCCTTTAATACTGCCCGTCCTTCCAAGTTGAGCCGATGTGCCCCTGAACATACCAGCGGCTGCGGTCCTGCTTGATTCCCTCGCCGATGATGTCTCTGGACTTCGGGTCCGCCATCCAGCAGTCCAGGATGTTGACCCCCTGCGCGGAGGCATAGCGGAGCAGCGCAGCGCCTTCCTCCTCCGGATGGCGCTCCAGCCACTCCCCGCCGAAGCCGATCTCACTGACCTCCAGCCCTGTTTTTCCGAGTCTTCTGTAGTTCATCCTGTTGTCCTCCTCTGCGTTTTTCCCGTCTGTCGGACAGGCGAGGACTTCGGGGCTTTATGCCCGCTTTTTCCTTCTGCGTTTTTTCCTCACAAGCAGGAGTACCGCGACCAATGCAACGAAGCAGGCCGCGCCGGCGGCGCAGAACGGCCAGAGGGACCGCCGGGCCGCGGTAATGGCGAGGTCGGCGTCGCCTTCGAGGCCGAAGACAAGATAGCGCCCCACCTCGTCGCCGCTGCGCTTTTGCCAGAGCGCGCCGCTGCGTGTCCAGACGCTGAGCGTCTCGCGCCGCTCGGTCTCCGGCAGATAAACGCGGACGGTGTGGCTCGCCGCGCCGTCGTCGGGAATGCGGAGACTCCAGCTTTCGAGCACCTCGCCGTGGTCTGGGGCGTCCGGCTGGTCGCTGAGCGAGAGCGCGTCGCCGCGGCGGAAGCTGCCCTCCACGAGCAGCGCCGGGCGTCCGTCCGCCGTGTCTCCCGCGGCGAGCGCGGTGACGTAGGGCTCATAGACCGCCTCAACGCGCGTATCGAAGCGGAGGTCTTGCAGCTCCTCGCGGTCCCAGCGGACATAGCAGTCCTCCTTCTCCGGCACGGCAGGGTAAGCGTCGCCGCCGAAGGACTGACCGTAGCGGAACGCCGTCTCGGACAGCGTCTTGCCGTCGGCAAGGAAGGAGAGCGTCAGCGTCCGGAATTCGTCCGGAACCGACTCGTCCGCGACGAGCGCCGCGTAGGCGACGGACTCCGCCCTTCCGGCATAGCTTACGCGGTCCACGCCCGCGAGCCCGGTGTCGGAGACGAAGCGGTTGCCGCTGTAATCATCCGTGATCTCCCCGGCGATCGCGCCCGCGAGCTGGGTCGACGCCGCGATCTCGACCATGGCGGCGCAGTCCGTAACGCGCGCGCCGGAGCCGGAAATGCCGCCGACGTATTTTCCGCCGGAGAGCGTACACTTTGCCCAGCTGGCGCGGATGGCGGAGAGCGACTGACCGCAGACGCCGCCGACATAGTCGCCGCTCTCGCTTGCCGTGTCGCCGTAGCCGCCGCAATTATAGATGATGCCGAGATCCATGCGCCCGGCGACGGAGCCGGCGGCGCTGTATTTCGCGGTGACGGCTCCGTAATTGGCGCAGTCGATCAGAATGGCGCGGGTCTGATAGGTGTAATTCGACGCGCCTCTGCTGTCCGGCAGGAGGTCGTCCTCCGGGTCGAGGTCATACTCCGTCGCCATCGCGCCGGCGACGCCGCCGACGTTGCGGTCCGCGGTGACGGAGCCGTGGTTGACGCACTCGAGCACCTTGCCGCGCGCGGCGTTTTTGATATCCTCCTCGGAGACGTCCTCGAACATGTCCTCATAGTCGATATCCCTCGCCTCGCCGAGCAGGCGCAGGAAGCAGTTCATGACAGCCATAAACTGGCTGTTCACCTCGCGCAGATCGGCGATGAGCGTTGTCGCGGAGCCGGAGAGCTCGCCATTCAGGGACTCCAGCGAGCCGCTGAGCCCCGTGAGCGCGGCGTTCAGGGCGTTCGAGCTGGCGTCATATTCGTCGCCGAGGGGCGTGAAGGTGATGGGCTTCTCCTCGGCGAGGTCGTGCGCCCACTCGTCCGCCTTTTTGAGCGCGTCGGCAAAGCGGTCCGCAGCGTTCCCGGCGGACTCCAGCACGCCGTCGAGCTCGTCGGCAGCGTCGCCGAGCATGCGGTTCACCTCGCGCATCGCGTCCAGCGCGCGGCGCAGCGCGCCGACGGCGGCTGTGAGGTCTTTCGCAGCGTCGGAGAAGTCGCCGCTCGCGTTTTTGAGGTGCTCCGCGATTTTTTTGAGCGTTTCGAGATCGCGGTCGAGCATTCCGTCGAAATCCGGGTCCTCCGCAATGTCGTTTAAGTCGCGCACAACGTCGGAAAAGGCGTCGAGCGTCAGGCGAAGCGTGCGCTCTACCTCGTCGCGCGTCTCCTTGGAGACCGTGCCTGTCTGCTCGTATTCGTCCATCGCGGCGGTGAGCGCGGCGTTCAGCTCCTCCTGCGCGGCGAGCAGGACCTTGAGGTCCGCGCGCAGCTGCGTCGTGTCCGGGAGCTCGATGTCGTTCTGCATCAGCTCGAACGCCGCCTCCAGCTCGTCCGCGCCCTGCTCCATTTTCTTGCCCGCCGATTCCAGCGAGGCGCACATGGAGGCAAGCTCGGAGAGGATGACGTCGTTATAAACGTCGATGCCGTCGAGCTCATCGAGCATCCCGCGCGTGCGGGAGACGAGCTCCGCAAGCTCCTCCGCCCCGGCACTGACAGCGTCCGCGATGGGGACCGCCTTGTCGACGTAGCGGTCGATCATAAGCGACAGCGCGTTTACGGAGGCGATGTTCGCGTCCGCAAAATCGCTGAGCTGACCGTTCAGATCGTATGCGCTTTCGCGCGCGGAATCGGCGTAGCCGCTGAGCTCCGTGATGCGGGCGGAGACGGCATCGTTCGCGCCCTGCGCGTCGTCGAGCGTGCGGTCCAGCAGCTCGTCGAGCCGGTTCAGCTCCGTCTGAAGCTCGGCGAGACCGTCCGCGGAGAGCATCAGCGTGATGTCCGGCGCCATCTGCCCCACGACGCCGCCGACATCCTTTCTGCCCTGCACCGCACCGTAGTTCGTGCAGGCTGCCATATAGCCGTTCTGGCGTCCGACAACGCCGCCGACGTTGTAGCCGACGTGGGGATAACCGACTGAGCCGTAATTCGTGCAGCCCTGCATAATGCCGGTGGAATAGCCGCAGACGCCGCCGGTGTCGTCCGTGACGGGGTTTTCCGAGCCGGTGGACTCCTGCTGGGTCAGCAGAGCAACGACCGTGCTTTCAAGGTCCTCGAGCTCCGCGGCGAGGAGATCCTCCTCGCTGACCGTGGTGTTGACGCTCGCATGGCTTGCGCATTTGAGCAGTGTCCCGGTGCTGAAGCCCACGACGCCGCCGGTCGATTCCGTGCCGCGGACGACGCCGGAGACGGTGCAGCCGGAGATGAGCCCGCTCTCGCCGTTGCTGCCGGCGACGCCGCCCACCTTCTCCGCCGCGCTGACGACGCCGGAGAAGCTGCAATTTTCGATCGTGCCGAGATTCTCGCCTGCAATGCCGCCGACGCGGCTCTGGCTGCCGCTGGGGATCACCTCGCCCTCCACGCGGAGATTCTTGACCGAAGCGCCCGCTCCGATGCGGCTGAAAAGTCCGAGATCGGAGGCGCTGCGCGTGATGCGCAGGCCGTAGATGCGGTAGCCTCTGCCGTCGAAGCTGCCGAGGAAAACGGGGACGGAGATATCCTCCCCCGCCGCGTCGATGTCCGCGGTCAGGGTGACGCGCAGCCCGGCGCTGTAGCTGTCGGAGGCGCAGGCACCGGCAAAGGCGCGGAGGTCCTCCAGCGAACCGATGCGCACCTCGCCCTCCGCGGCGAAGACCGCCGCCGGGCAGAGCGCCAGCAGGAGGAAGATTGCGAGCAGCGCCGCCGCGGCGCGGGTCTTAAGCTTTTTCGTCCGCATCGCCTGCCGCCTCCTTTCCACCGTCCCCGGAAACGCTGCCGGAGAGCAGATTCAGATTCACGTCGCCGTCCACGCTGCCGCGCAGATAGCCGCTGACCGCGCCATGGATCGTGCCGCTCACGATGCCGTTCACATAAACGCGTCCGCTCGTCTCCGCGCGGCGGAGGACCTTCGGCACGGAGAAGCTCGTCTTGTCCACGACGCCGCCGCCGATAAGCAGAATCTGGGGCAGGACGAACATGACGAGAAACATGGAGATGATCGTGCCGCGGCCGAGGCACTGACCGATGCCGGCGATGGTCGGCTCGCTCGTCATCTGACCGATAAGCACGCCCGCCGTGGTCAGAATGGAGCCGGAGGTCAGCACGGTC
>CALJDB010000260.1 GCA_938023775.1 uncultured Clostridia bacterium | reverse complement strand
TTCGGCGAGACCTTGTCTATGGCCATCAATTATATCAAGACCATCGGCATCACGGATATCCTCGATATCCTGATCGTTGCGGTGATCCTCTATCAGCTCTTTATGCTCGTCAGCCGGACGAATTCCGCCCGGATCGCGCGCGGCATTGCGGTGCTGCTCGTGGTGCTCTGGCTCTCCGGCGTGCTGCATCTGAACATGATCAACTATCTGCTGCGCAAGGCGGTGGAGATCGGGCTTATCGCGCTCGTTGTGCTCTTCCAGCCGGAGCTGCGCCGCCTTCTGGAAAAGATGGGCAGCAGCCGCCGGCTCAAGGGCTTTTTCGGCGGCGAGCTCCAGACGCTCAATATGGACGGCGTCATCACCCAGACGGTGCTCGCCTGCGCGGATATGTCCCGCTCCCGCACCGGCGCGCTCATCATCTTTGAACGCGACAACCAGCTCACGGAGCCCATCAGCACCGGCACGCTGGTGGATGCCTCCGTCACGGCGGAGCTGCTGAAGAACATCTTCTTCGTCAAAGCCCCGCTCCACGACGGCGCGGTCATCATCCGCGATGGGCGCATCGCCGCCGCCGGCTGCATGCTGCCGATGAGCGGAAATTTGAATCTCAGCAAGGAGCTCGGCATGCGCCACCGCGCCGGTATCGGCATGAGCGAGCGCAGCGACGCCGTCGTCGTCATCGTCTCGGAGGAGACGGGCGCGATCTCCGCCGCCGTGGACGGCATGCTCAAGCGCCACCTCTCCACGGAAACGCTCGAAACGCTCCTGCGCCGCGAGCTTCTCCCGGAGGAGGACGGCACAGGGAAGAAAAAGAGCTTCTGGGAAATGATCGGGGTGAAGAAAAATGGATAAAAAGATCACCTTCAAAAAGCCGAACGCCAAAAATATCCTCTTCGCGATCGTGGCGCTGCTCTGCTCGCTGCTCATCTGGGTCTTCGTCACGGAGAGCCAGGGCGAGGACATCACCCAGACCTTTTCCGGCGTCCGCGTCGTGTTCGAGGGCGAGACCACCATGCGCGAGTCGCGCGGGCTCATCGTCTCGGAAACGAGCAGCAACACCGTAAAGCTCACCGTTACGGGCAGCCGCCGCACCGTGTTCAACCTCAAGGCGGAGGACCTCACCGTCGCGGTGGACCTCAGCGGCATTTCCCGTACCGGCAACTATTCCCTGACGCCGAAGATCAACTTCCCCTCCAAGACGGACACCAGCGCCATCACGAGCTGGGCGACCGATCCGGACAGTATCAGCTTTTATGTGGACAAGCTCAGCCGCAAGACCGTCCCTGTCGAGGGTGAGTTCAACGGCCGCGCGGCGGACGGCTTCAGCGCCGAGCCGCTGGAGTTCTCGCCGAGCACCGTCGTGCTCTACGGACCGGAAAAGGTCCTTGCCATGGTCGACCACGCCTTTGTGGAGGTCAACCGCGAGGATGTGGACAAGACCCTCAGCTTCGACAGCACCTTCGTCCTCATCGACGGCGACGGCAACGAGTTCACGAGCGACGAGATCACGACCGATGTGGACACCGTGGCGGTCACGTTGCCGATCCTCGCCGTGAAGGAGGTCGACCTCATCGTGGACCTCGTCCCCGGCGGCGGCGCGACGGAGAACAACGTCAAATGGAAGCTCGAGCCGGACAGCATCACCCTCACGGGTGACAGCGAGACCCTCGCCGGGGTGAACAACATCTCCCTTGCGAAGATCGACCTCTCCACCGTCGATGAGGCGCTGACGGAGACCTACAAGATCGTCATCCCGAACGACACGGAGAGCACGAGCGGCGTCCGCGAGGCGACGCTCACGCTGGAGATCGGCGGGCTTTATAAGGAGAGCGTCAGCATCGAGCAGAGCAACATCTCCTGCGTCAACGTCAGCGAGGGCTTCACGGCGGAGATCATGAGCGATTCGCTCGACGGCGTGATCCTCCGCGGTCCGGAGGCGGACGTCAAGGCAATCTCCGAGGTCAACGTCCGCGCGGTCGCGGACCTGAAGGACTACGGCACCGCGACGGGCATCGTCTCCGTCCCGGTCAAGATTACGGTGGACGGCAGCACAACGGTCGGCGCCGTGGGCGAATACAGAATTTATGTCAATATTATCAAGGGAACGGGTGAATAAGAAGCTATGATCAAAAGCATGACGGGCTACGGCAGCGCCAAGGGCGCCTGCGGCGGTCTCGAGATCAGCATCGAGCTCAAAAGCGTCAATAACCGCTACTTGGACTGCTCCGTGCGCCTGCCGCGGAACCTTCTGTTCGCGGAGGAGACGGTAAAGTCCTGCGTCGGGCGGCACATTTCCCGGGGAAAGGTGGACGTGTTCGTCAATGTCGCCAGCACCGGGACGGAGGAGACGGTCGTCCGCGTCAACGAGTCGCTCGCCGCGGGCTACTGCAAGGCGGTCCGCTCCGTGGCGGAGCGCTTCGGCATGGACGGGGAGCTGAACGCTCTTGCGTTCTGCCGCTTTCCGGATGTGCTGACCGTTGAAAAAGCGGATCTGGACGCCGAAGCCATGACTGCCGCAATTGCGGAGATTGCTGACGCCGCGCTCGCGGAGTTCGACAAAATGCGCTGCCGCGAGGGAGAAAAGCTCCGCGAGGACATCGCCGGCAGACTCTGCACTGTGGAGTCTTACGTCTCTGCCGTTGAGCGCCGCTCGCCCCAGACGGTTGCGGAATACCGCGAAAAGCTCTGGCGAAAGATGTGCGAGGTGCTCGAGAGCAGCACGGTGGACGAGCAGCGCA
>CALJDB010000259.1 GCA_938023775.1 uncultured Clostridia bacterium | reverse complement strand
ATCGCTCACTCCGCCGCTTGGAGAAACGGTTATATTAAAGCTCTTTTTCCGCATAGGATTCTGAATTGCATTCGTATCCGTTATTCCGCCTATCACCGCCGTAAGCGTTGCGGTTGAGTCTCTTGCGCCAGACGTTCGTGATGGAGCCGGAGCCGCCGCCGCCCTGGATCAGAAGATCCCACTTGTCGGACTCGGTGTTATAGGTGTTGTAGATTGCGTTTTCCAGACCGGCGAGCTCGATGGTGATGCCGAGGTTATTCTCGAGATACGCCTGAATGACGGTGCACATAGAGTCGCAGTAAGAGCTGGAGGGATACATCAGCGTCAGGCTCAGCGTGCTGGGATCGACGCCGGACTTGCCGAGGCACTCAAGCGCGTATTCGGGATCGTACTCAAAATAGTCGCGGTTCTGGAGGTCGGGGTCCACGTCGGGGTAGCGGACCTGCCCGTAAGTCTTGGGATTGATGGCATGTCCGTTCCAAGTCGCCTCGATGATCGCCTCGCGGTCGATGGCGTAGAGGATGGCGCGGCGGAGCCAGACGTTGTCCTTGAACACGCTGTTCTCGGACTCGTTGAACCAGAGATCGTTGCCGCCCCACGTCGCAACCTCGCGCGCGGTGAAGCGGTCCGCCTCGGCGCCGCCCTCCATGAAGCGGTCCGCCTGATTGAAGTCGACAAAGGCAAAGTCCAGCGTTCCGCTCTCGAGCGCGACGACGATCTGGGCAGCCTCCTCCATGAAGTTATAGACGATGGTGTCCACATTCGCCTTCTGGACGTCGCAGGTGAGCTTGTCCTCCGGCTGCCAGTAGTTCTCGTTCTTCACGGCGACCAGCGTGGAGCCGGTGGTGTATTCCTTGACCTGATAGTGGGCGGTCGTGACGACGTTGCTCACGGACATGTTCTCACCGGAGGCGTCATAAGCCGCCTTCGTGACCATCCAGAGCATCGGGATCGCGGCGTAGAAGGTGGTAACGCCGTCGTCCTTGACGGTCATACGCACGGAATAGTCGCCGGTCTTTTCCCAAGATTCAAAGTTGGAGATG
>CALJDB010000258.1 GCA_938023775.1 uncultured Clostridia bacterium | reverse complement strand
CCCACTTGATCGCCTGCATGCCGAGGCGGTGGGCGATGGGGGCGTAGATCTCCATCGTCTCGCGGCTTTTCATGCGCTGCTTTTCCGGCGTCTGATAGTCCATCGTGCGCATATTGTGCAGCCGGTCGGCGAGCTTGATGAGGATAACGCGGATGTCCTTGCTCATCGCCATGAGCATCTTGCGCATGTTCTCCATCTGCTCGTCCTCGCGGCTCGTGTAGTTCACGCGGGTGAGCTTCGTGACGCCCTCCACGATGTCGGCGACGTCCGTGCCGAACTGCTTGCGGATGTCGTCATAGGTGATGGGCGTGTCCTCGATCGTGTCGTGCAGCAGCGCGGAGACGATCGAGTCCTCGTCGAGCCCCATGTCCACGATGATGCCCGCCGCAGCGGCGCAGTGGGTGACGTAGGGCGAGCCGTCGCGCCGCTTCTGCCCCTCGTGGCTGGATGCCGCAACGTCAAACGCCGCGCGCACGCGACCGAAATCCACGGCGAGCTTCGCCTCGCGGATCTTCTCCTCCAGCTCGGTCCAGCACTGCTCCACAGCCGGTTCAAATTCGGTTTTGATCTCCATTTATTGCGCCTTCCTTTCGTCCCGCAGACTGCGCAGAATGCGGGAGGATGCAAGATCGACCTTCTGCGCCCCCGGAACGCTCCGGACGGCGAGCTCCCCGCCCTCCGCCGAGAGCGTCACGAGGCCGAGCTCCTCTAAAATTTTCAGACAAAGGCAAAAGCTCTCCTGCCGCAGCGCCGCGCCGAGCTGCTCCTGCGCCTCGCGCAGCGGAGCCGTCAGCGCGCCGCCGCGCGCGGACAGAGCGCGCCAGACGCGCACAAAATCGCCGCGCTCCGGCGCGAAGGGGGCGAGCTCGGGCGGCATTTCGCCGTTCAGAATCGCCCAGAGCGGCTTGTCGTCGCATTTGCGCAGATCGCTGATGAGCAGCTGCACGCTCCGGCGGGAGCGGAACGTGTTGATCTGGGGATAAAACGCCGCGTCCACCCAGTCGCCGGCGCGGAGCCCCAGCTCCTGCGCGGTGTGGGAGAAGAAAACGGCGTCGAAGCTCCTCCCGAATTTTTCAAACCGCAGCCGCAGATGCTTGCCGCCGCCGATGGGCGTCAGCTCCGTGACGCGCGCGCCGAGCAGCGCGAGCTGGCAGCGCGGATTGCCCGCGCCGCAGGGCTCGAGCCGGTCGAGCTCCTCCACGCAGAGCATGTCGAGCAGCGCCGGGTCGTCCACGGCGAGGTCCAGCTCCAGCGTGCTGCCGCCCTCCGCCGGGTGCGCGCGGTAATATTCCGCCATCGCGGCGCGGAAGGCGGGGATATTCTCCCGCCGGATCGTGAGTCCCGCGGCGAGTGCGTGACCGCCGAAGCCTTCCAGATGCTCCGCGCAGGCGCTGAGCGCCTCGAAAAGATTGAAGCCGCCGCAGCTGCGGCAGGAGCCCTTGCCTTTGTCGCTGTCGAGCCGAATCATAATGCTCGGCACGCCGAACGCTTCGCTCAGGCGCGAGGCGGCGATACCGATGACGCCCTGGTGCCACTCCTCGCTCGCTAAGACGAGCGGCGCGTCCGGCTTTTCGAGTCCGATCTGTTCGAGCGCCTGCTGCCAGATATCCGTCTCGAGCGCCTGCCGGTCGCGGTTTAGCATGCAGAGCTCCTCCGCGTAGTGCGCGGCGCGGCGCGGATCGTCCGTGAGCAGCAGCTCCGTCGCGGTGCGGACCTGCCCGAGTCTGCCCGAGGCGTTCAGCCGCGGCGCGAGCGTAAAGCCGACGTTCGTCGCCGTGACGCGCTTGCCGCTGAGACCCGTCTCGTCCAAAAGCGCGCGCAGACCGGGTCGCGGGTCGGTTTCAAGCTTTTCGAGCCCGCGCTTTACGATATAGCGGTTTTCGCCCACGAGGGGCATCACGTCCGCGATTGTGCCGACCGCGACAAGGTCGGCGTAGCGGCGCAGAACGCCCTCCGCGTCGCCCTCCAGCGCGCAGAGCAGCTTGAACGCCACGCCGACGCCCGCGAGATCGTGGTTCGGATAGTTGCAGTCCGGGCGCTTGTGGTCCACGACCGCAACGGCGTCCGGCAGCGGTTCCTGACACTCGTGGTGGTCCGTGATGACCATATCGACGCCGAGCTCCCGCGCCCGCGCCGCCTCGTCCACGGTCGTGACGCCGCAGTCCACCGTGACGATGAGCGTCACGCCCGCGGCGGCGAGCTTTTCAATGGCGGCGGCGTTCACGCCGTAGCCCTCCGTCAGCCGGTCGGGGATATAGAGCGTGCAGTCCGTCCCGCGGGAGCGGAGATAGTCCGTCAGCATGCAGGAGCTCGTGATGCCGTCGACGTCATAGTCGCCGTAGACCGCGACCTTTTCTCCCTGCGCGATGGCGCGCGCGAGCCGCCCCACCGCCTGCGGCATGTCTGTCAGCAGCAGCGGGTCGCCCAGCAGCGCGGGGCTGGAGTCTAAAAACTCCCGCGCCGCGTCCGGGTCGTCCAGCCCGCGGACATGCAGCACCGCCGCCAGAAGCGGGAGAAAGCCCGCGTCCGTCAGCGCCTCCGGAACGACCGTCCGCCCCTTCGGAATCAGCCAGTTCGTGTAGATCATCTTTTTATAGTTCCTTCTTTTCGGCTCCCGCGCGCTTTTCTAAGAGTTTTGCCCGTTTTCCGCGCGGAAAGCCCCCATTTTTTCACAATAAATCAGTATAACATCTTTTTCCCCGCCGCGCAAGGCTTCCGAAAAAAATCCCCGCGAAGGCGTGGTGCCTCCGCGGGGATGGTTGTGGTTTTGTTTACTCGATGGTGGCGTTGAAGATATAGATTGGACCGAGGCCGCTATAGTTGCCGCAGTTTTCGCCGGCGATGAGGAGCTGCTGAACGCCGGTGACGTCGATCTCCGTGGTCGTGGGCAGATAGTTTGCGGTGATCTCGGCAGAGCCGAGCAGGGCGTTGTTGTCGCCGTAGAAATAGACCGTGGTATCGAATTCGCAGTAGGTCTGGACGGTCAGCGTGGTGTACTTGCCGGCGAGGTCATAATAGCCGCCCCAGCTTGTAAAGAGCTCGATCCAGTGGTTATACTCTTTTCCGGCGATCGTCTCCTTGCGGTGATCGGAGGACTGGTACACATCAAAACCGTTTACATCTGCATAAGGCTCCATCGTGTCGATGAAGTCCTGCACGCCGGTCTTTCCGAGCAGGACGGTGCGGGTCGCCTGCTCCCAGCCGACGTCGATGCCGAGCAGACCGCTGATCGCGCGGACGGGGAGATAGGTCGTGCCGTTATAGCTGATGGGGTAAACGGTCTTGCCGTTTGCGTCGGTGAACGCCTGCGCCTGGCCGTCATACTTGACGGTGATATCCTGATCGAGATAAGCCTTGATCTCCTGAAGTCCGTTCGCCGCCGCCGCGCCAACCGCGAGGCAGAGCACCATGGCGAGTGCGATGAGCAAAGTGCGTTTTTTCATTGGGAAAGCTCTCCTTTTTCGTTTGATGCTACCAGTGTAGCACGGCAGGGCGGGTTTGTCCATAGAGACGAAAAAAACGCGGGGCACGCCCCGCATTTTTTTATGCCAGTATTCTTTTTGCACCGACATAGCTGCGGGCGTAATACCCGTCGAGGTCGGAGATGATGACGCCGTAGGCGGCGCCGGCGGCGTGGATGAACTGGTTGTTGCCGATGTACATGCCGACATGCCCGATGCTCCATGCGCTGCCGCCGAAGAAGAGCAGATCGCCGGGCTGGAGATAGTCGCGCGCGACGGCGGTGCCGTTCGTGGAGTAAATATTCTGCGCCACGCGCTCCATCGAGTAGCCATAGAGCCCGTAGACATAGTTCACGAAGCCGGAGCAGTCGAAGCCTGTGGACGGGCTCATGCCGCCCCAGACGTAGCGATAGCCGAGATACTGCTTCGCCGTTTCGACGAGGGCGCTGCCCGCGGAGGGGAGCGCTGCGGTATCGGAGGCGTAAGAAACGAGGTCGCTGCGGATATAGCCCGCCGCGCCGGCGGCGTCGAGCACCTTCAGCCAGCTTCCGCTGACGCCGGTGACGGTGAGCCCCGTGCCCGCGAGGGGCAGACACTTCACGATGCCGCTGCCGGTTCCCGCCGCGGCGCGGAGGTTGACGTCCGTGCCGTCCGTCGCGGCGGCATAAGAAAATGTGCCGTCCAGCGTCTCGGAAAAGGCGGCGTAATCGGCGGAGACATAGCCCTCCACGCCGTTATAGACGACCTTGTACCAGCCGTCGAGCTTCTCCTCCACGAGCAGGAAGCCGCCGTTCGGGATCACGCCGAGACAGCCGCTCGCGGTCGTGGCGGAGGCGCGGAGGTTGAGCCCCGTGTCCGTAGTCCTGACGGTCGCGCCGCCGATGGTGGCGGCACTCGCGCTCGTCGCGAGCAGAGTCATCGCGAGCAGCGCGCCCGTCGCGGTTTTTAAGAATTTGCTTTTCATACTGTGATTCCCCGATTTTTTTTGCCCCGCCGGGGCAGAGTTTTCGATGCTTACCGCTGCGAGAGCGCGCGGTCGAGCCAGACCGCGGCGACGTCCATTGCGGCGTAAAAGCCGTCCTTTTCCGTCTTCTTCACGACGCGGTCGCGGCTGCGGACGTCCGGGTCCGTCAGCTGGAGCTGGACGGAGACCTTGGTGGCGACGTCGAGATCCTTCACCTTTTTCGTGTCGAGGATCTGGAGCATAATGATATATTTGTCCGCCATGCTGCCGTAATAGACGAGATTGTCCT
>CALJDB010000257.1 GCA_938023775.1 uncultured Clostridia bacterium | reverse complement strand
GATTTCACTGATACTATACTTCCACGCATCCGCAACCTCGCCGTCGTTCCCGACGCCCTGCTGCCCGTCCAGCTCCGCGAGTCCGTTGCGCAGCAGCTCGTCCACGCGCGCCGGGGCGACGCTCTTCCAGCGCAGACCCGGAACGTCCTTATAAGCTTCCCGCTTCCGCCGCTCCGCCTCGGTCTCCTGCGTCTGCTGCGGAGCCTCCTGCGCGGTCTCCTGCGTCCGATGCTGCGCTTTTTCCTGCGCCGCATCGTAGCCGCCCTCCACCAAGTCCGCGGAATAATCGCTGTCCACCTCCGGTGCCGCCTCCGTGACCTCCGCGCCGGGGATCTTCGACTTTTCCGCGATGTACGCCTCGTTCGGTCCGTGCGGGCGACCGTCCACGTCGGCGTAGCCGTTCGTCAGCATGTCGTCCAGCACGAGCTCCACGCGCTTCGCCGCGGCGTAGTTCTCCTGCCCGTTGTTGTGGATGATGTCGTCGAGCGCCTTGCCGATACTCTCATAGCTGAAGCGCCCGGAGTCGAGCAGATACGCGATGCTGTCGCTCGTTTGGCGCTTCACGCCGGTGAAGCCGACGGTGCTCGGCAGATACTCGGAAAGGTCCTTGACCGGAAAGCGCTCACCCCGCTGCGTGTCGGAAAGCTGCTGCTGCATCGCCTTTGCCGCCTCGACGAAATAGGGGTGCAGCCGCGGGTGGTCGAACTGGAACGCCATCACATTGCGCTTGCCGACGTCGGTCCAGTCCCGGTTGTCAATGTGGTTTTCCGGCGTGCCGAAGGCGTCGCTGACCTTGCCATACTCCTGCCGAAGCGCCTGCTCCTTGTCCGCCGCCCGAAGCCTCTCCAGCTCGTTCAGCTCCGCGATGAGGCGGTTTGCCTCCTCCATCGTCGTGGCGTTTTCGAGCTGCTTGATTTTCTCCTGATAGACCCGCTCCGTCTCCTGCCGCGCATTCTCCGCAGAGGTCCTTTCCGCGTCGTTCTTTGCCGAGTCGATGTCCATGCCGGTATCTTTCGCGACGTCCTGTGCCACGCCCGCATCACGCGCCGTGCGTTCGTTTGTGCTTTCCGTGCGTTCGTTTGTTGCGTTTTCCGCCGCCGGACCGGTCTCCTGCCCCGGAATATTGACATTTTCCGCGGAAGTCTGCCCGTTGACGTTTCCCGCCGCGTTCACCTCGGCGAGACCGCGCTGGTAAAAGCTCCGCGCCGTTTCGAGGAACTCGCGCTCCGCCGCGCGCTCCTGCGCCTTCTGATTGCCCATCTTCGCAAGAATGCCGTCCAGCCAGTTCAGGATGCGCCGCGCCGCCGTCGGATGCGAAACGCAGATGTCGCGGATCGCCGCCTCGTCGGTGAGCAGGCTCTTTTCGACGTACTGCGCCACAAGCTCGCTGTCCACGTCGCTTGCCGGACGCCCGGCGCGCTGGTAAAGCTCCGCCGTCTGCTGCCGGAGCTGTGCCACGTCCTGCCCGCTCTGCGCCATCCGGTTCAGGACCGCGTCGCGGAACGCCTGATAGCCCTCGGTGCCCTCCAGCGCGTGCGTCAGCTCGTGCGCGATGATCTGCGCCGTGGGGTTTGCGCTCTGCGCGCTGATGTGCAGCGTGCCCTCCCCGTCGTAGTAGCCGTTTTCCGTGTAGGTGCGACCGCCGCGGTTTTCCGCCGCCGCGCTGTAAAACACAATGTTCCGCCCGGTGATCTCGCTGAGCCGCCGCGCCATCGCCGCCGTGCTCTCGGAAACGCCGCTCTCCCGCGCGCTCGAAACGGTCGGATTGCCCGACGCACCGACGCTCTCCCCGTCCACGGACTGAGAGATCGCGCGGTAAAGCTGCCCGACCTCGCGGTTCGTGAGCGCCTTTCCGCTCTTCTGCTTTGCATTGAGCTTCTCCGCCAGCGCCCTCGCCTCGCCGTCCATCGAAAGCCCGATGTTCACGAGCGTGTCCGCGCCCTCAGCCCCAAGCGCCCTCCCGGTCCGGTTCTCCGCATTCGCGCGGGAGATTGCATTGACGCCGCTGCGCGCCGCGCCCGGTGCGCTGACGATCAGACTCATCACAACGCCGCCGAGGAATTCGTCGAGAAGCTCCTCCGCCGTCGCGAGGTCCTTGTCCTCATCAAATGTCAGACGGTCAATGAACGGGTCGAGGAAGCCGGTGACGACCTCCTCCAGACCTTCGCCGACCTTGTCGAACACGGTGGAGCCGACCTTGCCCGCCGTGCTGCCGAGCACACGCTGGAGCGCCTTGTCCTTGCCGAGCCACTTCGAGACGGTCTCGATGAGTTTTACAACGTAGCCCTTTTCCTCCGGGGAGTCCTCCAGCGGCGTGCCGGAAAACAGCTTGTTGCTGAAATACTCCGCTGCCGCCGCGCCGATGGCAGCCGTGAAAGCTGCGTCGTCGCTCGCGCCCGCATTCTTCGCCTCGGAATACTTGTTCACGCCGCTCTGCACGGAAATGGCGGCGTTCGTCCCGCTCATATTTGCGGCGGCGCTGCCCAGCAGGTTTCCGGCAAAGCGCGTCGCGCCTGCCGCAGCCTTCTGCGCCGCCGTCGCGCCGAGACCCGCCTCCGCGCCCGCGAGCTTCGCCGCCGCCGGTGCCACCGCCTGACCCGCCACGTTCGGAAGCCCCGTTGCGTAGAGGTTCATCGTGCTGCCGAAAATATTGCCCGCGGACTGGAAGCCCTCCGTGAGCATCTGCTGCCACTTCGGTTTTCCATCCGTCAGCTCGCCCATTCCCTCCGCAATGTCGTTCTGCAAGGCGAACGCCTGCTGCTTCGTGTATTCGTCCTTCGGGTCGATGAGTCCGAGCTTCACGCCAAGCCAGTAGTCCGCCTGATCGATCGCGGAAAGCGTCTGCTGCCCGCCGAGCTGGAACGCCTCGCCCAGCCCGCCGACGAAGTCCATGGCTTTTCTCGCGAAGCTTCTCGTGTCACCCTGCGCCGCGGTATAGCTCCGCGTCCCGTCCTCCAGCGAAGCCCCGCCGCCGCTGAAATTGCGCTCGCCGGATGATCGATAGCCGATGCTGTTCTTCGGCGGAGTCAGCGCAAACCCGTTCTTCACGCTCTCCCTCGCCGCAGCACTCGGTGCGGGAAGAATATCCAGCAGCGGATTGCGGTTGACCTGCGCCCCCGGCGTGCCGCTGACGGTCCCGCGCTGCTGGTCACTCTCCTGCGCATTTGCAAGGGCGCGGCGGAGCGTCGACAGCGTGGTATCGGAAACGTCGCCCTGCACGTTGCCGGTAAGCTCCGACAACGCTATAACGTCGTTTGGCGTCGGCGTGTAGGAAACGCCGTTTTTCCGGTCGTTTGCCCTTGCGATCTCCAGTGCTTTGTCAATATTCATTCTCTGCGCTCCTTACTTATACGAAGGTCCAAACATCGCGTTCGTGAGATCGTTCAGTTGCTTTTCCGTGATCTGCCCGCTCTGATAAAGCGCCACCAAATACATCAGCTGTTCTTCCTCGCTGTTGGAGGAGGCGCGCGCCGCCTTCAGCGCCGCGGAGCTGTTCATTTTTCCGGTCGTTCCCTTTCCGGTACCTGCGGACGGTGCCGCGCTCTCCGTTCCGGGCGCGTCTTCCTCCCCCGCGTCAAATGCGCCGTCGTCCACCAGCCCGCCGAAATACCCGGCGAGCTTCTCCGCCTGCGTCGCGTTGTAGCCGATGCGGATCAGCCACTCATAAGCCTCCGCCTCGCTGCGGATGCCGCTCTGGAAAAGCGTCTGATAGAGCGTGCTCTCCGTCTCCGCGCCGCTGCCCGTTCCGCCGGAACCGCCGCCGTAATATGTTCCGGTCTCGCTCTTCTCCGGCACGGGAAGTCCCAGCTTCTCCAAAGCCGCGCGGTACGCGGTGTCGTCGCCGTAGCTCTTGCCGAGCTGCGCCGCCTGAAGCAGCTTTTCCAGCTCCTCCGCGCTGCGGTCGTAGTCGATGCCGAGGTCGCCGAGGTGGCTGTAATCCCCGTACTGCGCGCCGAGCTGCGCGAATTCAAGCTGCCGCTGCCGGTCGAGGTCCTGACTGTCGATCTCGTCGAGATAGCGCGTATAGAGCTGCCGGTTGTCCGTCCGCGCCGCGTCGAGCTTCGTGTTCGCCTGATTGAAGTCGTTCAGATACTTGTTGTAGGCGATCTGATAGAGCTCCGGGATTTTGTCCGTCATCTGCGCGGCGTAGTAATTCGCCGCCTGCCCCGCCGCCGTCTGCGCGTAGCTGCTGGGAAGCCCGCCGCTTGCCGCCGCCGCCTGACCGAGCGCGTCCGCCGTCGCCCGCTGCCCCTCGCGCGAATACTGCTTGCGGTACTGGGAGTAAAGCGGATCGGTCTCCGCGTCGTACTCGAACGCCCCGAAGTTCGTCACGGCGTCCAGCGCGTCAAGATACCTCTGGCTGTCCTGAAACGATCCGGGGGACATCGAGTTCTGATAGAATTTGCTGCCGTCCGTGCCGCCGGTGTATTCGCCGTAGCCGCTGCGGATGCGCTCCGCCCCCTGATTGGCGAGCGCCCGCGCCTCGTCCGTCGTGGCGTTCATGTAGTCCTTTTTGTAATTGAGAATGCTCATCCCCGCGTCGGCGTATTGCCGTGCGAGCTTCAGGTCCGCATCGGAAAAAGTGTCGTAAAGCCCCGCCTCACGCGCCGCCTTGTCAAAATCCTCGTAAGTGAATTTATAGCTCAGCCCATTTATCCTTTGTAAACCGTAGTTTGATCTTCTCTTCCCATAAGTCGGATAACCAAGCGTCGAT
>CALJDB010000256.1 GCA_938023775.1 uncultured Clostridia bacterium | reverse complement strand
GCCGACGACGGCGAGCTTATCCTTGCACAGACGCTTCATCGTCTCGCGGAACTGGCTCTGTTTTTTGATCGTTTCGGTCTCCGGCTTATGCACGGCTGCCCACCTCCTTTTCGCGGCGTTTTTTATATGTATGACGGCGCTTTTTGCCCTCGTACTGCGCCTTGATGCGCGGGTCGACGAAGGCGAAGGCGAGGTCCACAATCAGCATGATGATGCAGAACGCGATGGAGAGCACGACGACCGTGCCGCGGATGACCGTGTAGTCGCGCCCGGCGATCGCCTGCACCATGTACTGCCCGATGCCGGGGATGGAGAACAGGCTCTCGATGACGATCGCGCCGCCCAGACTCGACGCGAAGCTGTTGCCCGCGGTCTGGATGAGGGGGATGAGCGCGTTCGGCAGCGCGTAGCGGAAGAGGATGCTGTTTTCCGTGAGCCCCTTGGCGCGTGCGGTCACGACATAGTCGCTGTTGATGACCTCCAGCATGCTCGAGCGCGCCTGCCGCGCCATCTGCGCAATGCCGCGCAGCGACACGACGAACACGGGCAGTATCCAGCCCAGCCATGTTTTTACGCCGAACGCCGGCAGCAGGTGCCACTTGTTCGCGAAGAGCAATATAAGCTCAATACCGATCCAGAACGACGGCACGCTCACGCCGATGAGGGCGATGACCATGCAGACGTGGTCCGGCCAGCGGTTGCGGTTGACCGCGCTGACCATGCCGAGCGGAATGCCGATGATGAGCTCTAAAATAATCGCGAACACCGCGAGCCGCAGCGTCAGCGGAAAGCGGAGCGCGAGCTCCTTGGAAATTTCAATGTTGTTGGAATAAGAGCGTCCGAGGTCGAAGCGCAGGAAGGTGTTGTACATAAACTTGCCGAGCTGGACGAAAAACGGCTGGTCCAGACCGAGCTGTGCCTCCAGCTGGGCGATCTCCTCCTGCGTGGCGCTGCCGCCGAGGATGATCTCCGCGGGGTTGCCGGGGCTGAAATACATCACCGTGAACACCACGATCGCAACGAGCAGCACGACCGGGATGATGGTGAGGATGCGTTTGATAATATAGCGAATCATAAAGCGTTATCCTTTTTCTCAGTTCTTCCCCATAGTCTCACCGGCTGAGGGGAAAAGCGCGCCGGGCGCGCCCTTCCGCTCAGCCGGTGATCTCGTTTTTCCTTACAAAGAGGAGGGGACGCCGGAGCGTCCCCTCCGTACCTTATCGAAAAGCCTCGCAGAGTTCGCCGGCGCACCGGCGAATAGAGTCAGATCCATTTTTCGGCGCGACACGTGCGTGCCGAAAAATTCTCTGCGCGGAGGGAACGTG
>CALJDB010000255.1 GCA_938023775.1 uncultured Clostridia bacterium | reverse complement strand
CTTCCCTTCCTTTTCTCTCCTTTTATGGACGCAGCAGCTTTAAGCTGCGCCCCAATGCGCCGGCAAAGCGGTCTGAATCCTCCGCCGTGTTATAAAACGCGGGGGAGACGCGGACGGCGCTTTCGACGCCGAAATGGGATAACGTGTTCTGTGCGCAGTGATGACCGGAGCGGACGGCGACGCCCTGCCGGTCGAGCAGCTGCGCGAGATCATAGGGGTGGACGCCCCCGACCGTAAAGCTGACGGCTCCCGCGCGGCGGGCGGGTGCGCCGAGGATGTTGACGGCCGCGGCGGTCAGGATGTCCTCCGCCTCGGCAAGGCGCTCCGCGGCGAGCGCGGCGAGATGCTCGCGCCCCTGCGACTCGATATACCCGATCGCCGCGCCGAGGGCGATGATCCCGGCGTAGTTCGGCGTGCCGGGCTCAAAGCGGTAAGGCAGCGGGGAAAAGTCCGCCGCGATGCCATGCACCGCCGTGACCGCGCCGCCGCCGCGCCGCTCCGGGGCGAAGCGCTCGATGCACGCGCGCCGGGCATAGAGCACGCCCGTGCCGGTCAAGCCGCCGAGCTTGTGGCCCGAAAAAACGAGGTAATCGCAGCCGACGCGCTGCACGTCCACGGGGACGTGGAGCACCGCCTGCGCCGCGTCGAGCAGCACCGCCGCCCCGGCGTCGTGCGCCGCGCGGCAGATGGCTTCGGCGTCGTTCACCGTGCCGAGGGCGTTGGACACCCACGTAGCGGCGACGAGCCGGGTCTTATCGCCGAGCAGCGCGCGGTAAGCGTCCATATCGAGCTCGCCCGCGTCCGTCATCGGCGCGACGCGGAGCACGGCGCCGGTCCGTTCGCAGGCGCGGACCCACGGCAGAAAATTCGAGTGGTGCTCCATCTCCGTGACGACGATCTCGTCGCCGGGGCGGAGGAGCTGGTCGGCGTAAAGCGCCGCGAGGGCGTTCACGCCGTCGGTCGTTCCGGCGGTGAAGTATATCTCCTCCGTCTCCGCCGCGCCGAGAAAGCGCCGCACGGCTTCGCGCGCGGACTCCATTTTGTCCTCCGTCGCGCGTCCGAGGGCGTGGGCGGAGCGGTGGACGTTGCCGTTATGGGTGCGGTAGAGCGTCTCGACCGCTTGCAGCACCGGCAGCGGCATCTGGAGCGTCGCCGCATTGTCGAGGTAGACGAGCGGCGCGCCGTTTATCCGGGTATTTAAAATAGGAAAATCGTCCCGCAGGCTCATTTTGCCGCCTCCCGTTCCGCCTCCGCGCGCAGACGGCGCAGCACCGTGTCAAGTCCCTTGCGCTGCACGGGGTTTAAGAGCGAGGAAAACGCCTCCGTCTCCGGCAGCACGCAGGCAAAGCCCGCGATCTCCGCGGCGGGGCGGGCGGAGAAGATCTCCTCCAGCAGCGCCAGCGCACCGCGGACGATCAGGCTTTCGCTGTCCGTCCGCAGCGTCAGAACGCCGTTGCTCCATTTTGCGTCGATCCAGGTGTTGACCTGACAGTCCGGCACGGTCTCCGCCGCGGCGCGCTCCGCGGGGCTGAGCCCCGGCGTCTCCTTGCCGCATTCGAGCAGATATTCCATGCGGTTTAGGCTGTCGCCCAGCAGCGCGAGGTCGTTCAAGATGCTCTGCTGCACCGCTTCCATGGTCATAAGCAAGCTTCTCCGAGTCTTAGAGTTCCTCGCCGCACATCGCCCGCCAGACGAGTTCGCCGAGCTCCGCCGGGTCCTTCGCTCTGCCGAGGCGCTGCGGCGTGATGACAACGCCGAAATCCTTCTTTACGGCATTTAGCAGCAGCGCGACCTTCATCGCGGAGCTGCCCGCCGCGCCGCAGGTCGTCGCGGTCTCGGACTCCTTGGCGATGGGGATGTGGTTCTCGATCGCGGTTTCAAGGCTCCGCTCCGCGAGGGCGGCGAGGCTCTTGCCGCGGTTTTCCTCCGGGTCGAGGAGAAATTTGCAGCAGACGTACTGATAAATCGCCTCGGCGACGCGCTGCTGCGTCCGCGCGGGGTCTGCCTTCGTCTCTTGCGCGATGGTCCCCGCCCGGTCCGACCGGGCGAGGATCCGCGCTCTGATCGCTTCGCGCATCGGAGCTTTACACCATCACGGCTTCCATGCCGCAGGTCTCCGCCAGCATCCGCAGCTCCTCGCTGTAGTCGCCGTAGATGATGGGCATGTGCAGACCGGCGCGGCACTGCTCGCGATAGACCTTCTTCTGGTCCGCGACGCGGAAGATGAAGCCGCCGTTGCAGTTGTTGAGGTCATAGCCGAAGCTCTTGACGATCTCGCCGCGGCCGATAAGAATGCGCTTTAAGTCGCCG
>CALJDB010000254.1 GCA_938023775.1 uncultured Clostridia bacterium | reverse complement strand
GTTCGACACGCCCGAAATGCCCAAAAGGCCCGACTTCTTGTTCATGAGGTCGTTCATCTCGGCGGCTGAAAGGTTCTCATGCTCCATGATGAACGGCACGATGGAAGCCATCCGCGCCAACATGCCCGACTGCGTGAACCTGATGGAGCCGGTCAGCATCGAGTGCACCTGCGACTGGGACGTGCGCGAGGAGTATTTCGAGACGCTGCTCGCCGACCGCGACAGCGTGGACGTTTACCTCGCGGGCAACACCTTCGGCGCGGACACCGTGTTCAACGAGTTCGCGACCCGCTGCGGCAAGCCGATCTGCATCATCCCCAACATCTGGAACCCCGCCAAGAGCGGCTACCTCTTCTCCATGGAGCTCGACGTCATCTGCGAGCTGACGTGGGAGGACACCGTGAAGCGCCTCATCGCCGAGCACGCGAAGAAGGTCCTGCGCGAGTCCAATCTCATGCTCGTCCCGCGCTTTGACTCCGCCCTGCCGGTCGCCGGCGCGACGGACAGCTTCCCGAATCTGCGCGCCGTGACCGAGAAGCTCGGCGTCCGCTTCCGCATCGTGAACGCCCACGAGATCCTCGACGAGATGCACCCGATCACCGCCGAGGGCAACCACACCACGCCGGGCCGCGCGACCCCGAACATCACCGAAGAGGAGATCGAGGAGCTCGGCCGCGTCGCCGACGAGCTGATGGGCGGCGCAGAGGAGGTCGAGGTCGAAAAGGATAAGGTCGTCAAGAGCCTCATCGCCCACCGCGTCATCCAGAAGAACATGGAGCGCCTCGACTGCTCCGGCGTCGTCATCCCCTGCCCGGACATCTGCTCCACGCGCCGGCTCAACAAGGAGCAGTTCACCTTCTGCCTGACCCACTCCCTGAACCTTGAGCAGGGCATCCCGTCCTGCTGCGAATACGACGTGGCGTCCGCGGTCACGATGCTGGCGGAGATCGCCGTCTCCGGCAAGGCGCCTTATATGGGCAACACTCTGCCCCTTGTCTTCGGCGACGGCCGCGCCCTCGTGAAGCAGCTCGCCAAGATGGTCCCGGAGAAGGACATTGCCCGTCTTTCCGAGATGGATAACCTCTACGCCGTCGCCCACTCCACGCCCCACCGCAAGTTCCGCGGCATTCATGAGCCGAACGGCTCCTACGCGCTGCGCCACTTCGCCTATGACCAGAAGTTCGGCGCGGTGTTCCACCACGACTTCAACGACGACATCGGACGCCCGATCACGCTCGCGCGCCTCTCCGGCGACTGCAAGCGTCTGCTCATCGTCCGCGGCGTCATCGTCAAGGGCTACGGCTACGAGCTGCACAACTGCTCCGGCGGCTACATCTTCCGCGTCAGCGACGGACGGAAGCTCTACAAGGAGCAGGCGCGCACCGGCCTGATGCTCCCGATGGTCTTCGGCGACATCAGCCGCGAGCTCGAGCGCTTCGCCGAGGTCATGGGACTGGAGACTGTGCTGATTTAATTGATTTCTCTCATCTCTGCGCAAATTTTTGACCCCGGCGCGCGTCCTCGAAAGGGGGCGTGCGCCGGGGTCGGCGTATTGATTTTTTTCGGTTGACATTTCCCGCCGCATTTGATAAGATGAGAAAAAAGAGAAAGAGGTGTTTTCGTTATGGATGAAAACAACAACCAGTTCGAAGAGCAGAATGTGAACTCCGAAGTCGTGGACGACAGCAAGGGCATGTCCATCGCAGCGCTCGTGCTCGGTATTCTGGGCATTGTCGGCGCTTGGATCCCCGTCGTCAAGTATTTCACCCTCGTCTGCGCCATCCTCGGCATCATCTTCGGCGTGAAGGCGCGCCAGAAGGCCGCTGCCGCCGGCGTCCCGACCGGTCTTGCGACCGCCGGCTTCGTCCTCGGCATCATCGGCACCGCCTGCGAGGTCATCGGCATCATCTGCACCATCGCCGCCGGCGCTGCCGCCGCCTGCGCCCTCGCCGGTCTCGGCGCTATGTAATTCCCGCAAAAAAACCGATAAGCCAAGGACCCGTGCTTTTCTATGGGAAGAGCACGGGTCCCGGTTTATAGAGAAGCGCCGCGAGTTTAAAGGCCTCCCTGTGCAAGGGAGGCTGTCAGCGCGCAAGCGCTGACTGGAGGGTTGTAAGCTGCCGAAAACACCAAGCTTGGATGTTTCGTAAGCTTACAACCCCTCAGTCGCGGCTGCGCCGCGCCAGCTCCCCTTGCACTTCGGGAGCCTTTAAAAGGAGGACCTGACCTTGTTTCCCTCATTCACCCTGTTCGGACGAGAAATCTATATGTACGTCGTTCTGGCGATCGCCGGGGGGCTGGTGGCTGGCTGGTATGCCTGCCGTGCGGCGCGGCGCGCCGGTGAGGACGATAACCGGATGATACTGTTCCTGCTCTCCGCCGCGGTGGCGGAGGCAGCGTCGCCGCGCGAGGCGCTGCGGGCGCTCGCGGTCTGGCTCGGCGGCGGCGTGTTTTACGGCGGGCTCCTCGGCGGCGCGGTCGGCGGCGTGATCTATGTCCGCGCGGCGAAGCGCCCCATGGCGCTCTATGCGGACATCGCCGCCTGCTTTGTCCCGCTGTTCCACGCCTTCGGGCGCGTCGGCTGCTTTCTCGGCGGCTGCTGCTTCGGCGTGGAGAGCCGCTTCGGTTTCGTCTTCACGCGCTCGCCGCTGGAGATCGCGAACGGCGTCCGCCGCTTCCCGGTCCAGCTGCTGGAGAGCGCCTGCTGCCTGCTGCTGTTTTTCCTGATGGACCGTCTGCGGCGAAAGGGCGTCCTCCGCGGGCGGCTGCTGGGGCTCTATCTCGCGCTTTACGCCCTCGTCCGCTTCACCGACGAGTTTCTCCGCGGCGACGCGCTGCGCGGCTTTGCCCTTGGGCTTTCCACCTCCCAGTGGGCAAGTCTCGCCGCTGCGGCGGCAGGGCTTGCAATTCTGCTCTGCGGGCGGAGAAAGGCGCGGAGCCGCGCCGTCAGCAAGGGCTGACGCGAAAAGCCCGAATGCTGTAAAATGCACCCCAAAAGCATGGCGCTTTGGGATGCATTTCATTTTCCCTGCGGGATTTTTTTATTTCTCCCAGTCGAGGCTTCTGCCGACGGCGCGGTGCCAGCCGGCGAGGGCGGCTTCGCGGGAGCGGTCGTCCAGCTCGGGGACGAAGACGCGGTCTGCGCGCCAGACGTTCTTCAGCTCCTCCGTGTCGCGCCAGACGCCGACGGCGAGCCCGGCGAGGCAGGCCGCGCCGAGGGCGGTCGTCTCCCCGACGGCGCTGCGGCAGACGCGCTTATCAAGCACGTCGGACTGGAACTGCATCAGAAAGCCGTTGCGCGACGCGCCGCCGTCCACGCGCAGCTCGCCGATGGCGCTGCCGGTGTCCTTCTCCATCGCGGCAACGAGGTCCGCAGACTGGAACGCGACGGACTCCAGCGCCGCGCGGATGATGTGCTCGCGCTTCGTGCCGCGCGTGAGGCCCAAGATCGCGCCGCGGGCGTACATATCCCAGTAGGGCGCGCCGAGCCCCGTGAACGCCGGGACGAGGTAGACCCCGCCGGTGTCCGCCACCTTGCGGGCGAAATATTCGCTGTCCGCCGCCTCGCGGATGAGCCCCAGCTCGTCGCGCACCCACTGGATGACCGCACCGCCGACAAAGACGCTGCCCTCGAGCGCATACTGCACGCTGCCGCCCGCGCTCGCCGCCACGGTGGTGACGAGCCCGTTGCGGCTCGCAACGCAGTCGCCGCCGGTGTTCATGAGCAGGAAGCAGCCCGTGCCGTAAGTGTTCTTGACCTGTCCGGCGTCGAGGCATGCCTGCCCGAAAAGCGACGCCTGCTGGTCGCCGGCGATGCCGCTGATGGGCACGGCGGCGCCCTGAATGTCCGTCGTGCCGTAAATCTCGCTGGAGCTGCGCACCTCCGGGAGCATGCTCATCGGGATATCCAGCTCGCGGCACAGACGCGCGTCCCACGCCATTTCGTGGATGTTGAAGAGCATCGTGCGCGAGGCGTTCGTGCGGTCCGTGACGTGGACGCGCCCGCCGGTGAGCTTCCAGAGAATCCACGAGTCCACCGTGCCGAACAGCAGCCGCCCCTGCTCCGCCTTCTTGCGCGCGTCGGGGACGTTATCTAGGATCCACTTGATCTTCGTCGCGGAAAAGTAAGCGTCCACGAGCAGACCCGTGCTCTCGCGGATATAGTCCGTGAGCTCGCGGTTTCGCTTGATCTCCTCGCAGAGCTCCGCCGTGCGGCGGCACTGCCACACGATGGCATTATAGACCGGCGTTCCCGTGTCGCGGTCCCAGACGATGGTCGTCTCGCGCTGGTTCGTGAGCCCGATGCAGGCAATGTCCGCGCCCGTGAGGTCGCATTTCGCGACGACCTCCGCCATGACGGAGACGAGGCTGGAATAAAGCTCCATCGCGTTGTGCTCCACCCAGCCGGGCTTGGGGTAAAACTGGGTGAACTCCTTCTGCGCCATACCGAGAATATTCTGCTCCCGGTCAAACACGATGGCGCGGGAGCTCGTCGTGCCCTGATCGAGCGCGATGACATACTGCTTCATATGCGGATAACCTCCCCAAAGAGCGTTTTTGTTGATTGACAACACCATTATCCCAAAGTAAAATAGCCTTGTCAAGAAAAAAGGAAGGAACGGCTTTTTCGTATGATAGACGTATTGATCATCGGCTGCGGCGTGACCGGCGCAGCCTGTGCTTACACCCTCGCGCGCTACGATCTGCGCGTCGCCGTGCTGGAGGCGGGGAGCGACGTCGCCGTCGGCACGAGCCGCGCCAACAGCGCCATTATCCACGCGGGCTACGACCCCGCGCCGGGCACCGATATGGCGCGGCTCAACGTCCGCGGCGCGGCACTCGCGCCGGAGATCTGCGCCCGGCTCGACGTGCCCTATCTGCCCTGCGGCAGCATGGTCCTCGCCTTTGACGAGGGCGACCGGGCGCATTTGCAGAAGCTCTATGACCGCGGCTGCGCTAACGGCGTGCCGGGGCTGGAGATTTTGAGCGGCGAGGAGGCGCGTGCGCGCGAGCCGGAGCTCGCCGAGACGGTCGCCGCCGCGCTCTGGGCGCCCTCCGCGGGCATCATCTGCCCATGGGAATACACGCTCGCGATGGCGGAGACCGCCGTGCGCAACGGGGTGGAGCTGCACCTCCGCGCGCGCGTCACGGCGATCGAGCGGACCGAATACGGCACGTTTCTCGTGAAGACGGAGGACGGCGCGGAATATGAATCGCGCTTCGTCGTCTCCGCCGCGGGCGTGGACGCCGCCGCGGTGCGCGCTCTGCTGGAGGAACCGGACTACAGAATCATCCCCACCCGCGGGCAGTATTATCTGCTCGACAAGAGCGAGGGCGGGCGCGTCGGCTGCACGGTGTTCCAGTGCCCGAACGAAAAGGGCAAGGGCGTGCTCGTGTCCCCGACGGTCCACGGCAACCTCATCGTCGGGCCGGACGCCGCCGTCGGCGCGGCGGACGACCGCAGCACGGACGCCGCCGGTCTCGCCGCCATTGCCGCCGCCGCGCGGCGCAGCGTTCCCGGCGTGGACCTGCGGCAGAATATCCGCAACTTTGCCGGCGTGCGCGCCAACTCCGACCGCGACGACTTCATCATCGGCGAAAGCGCGGCTTACCCCGGCTTCATCGACCTCGCCGGGATCAAGAGCCCCGGACTCACCGCCGCCCCCGCCATTGCGGAGGACGTTGTAGAAATGCTCCGCGCCGACGGGCTGGCGCTGCGCGAGAAGGCGGAAGTGCTCGATACGCGCCGCCGCGTGCGCTTTAAGGAGCTCTCCATGGAGGAGAAAAACGCCGTCATCGCGCTCGAACCGGCTTACGGCCGCGTCGTCTGCCGCTGCGAAACGGTGACGGAGGGCGAGATCGTCGCGGCGCTGCGCAGCCCGATCCCGCCGCGCAGCATCGGCGCGGTCAAGCGCCGCACCGGAGCCGGGCTCGGCCGCTGTCAGGGCGGCTTCTGCTCGCCAAAGGTCCATGAGCTGCTCGTGCGCGAGCTGGGGCTGGACTGGCTGGAGGTCTGTCTGGAGGAGCCGGGCAGCGAAATTCTGACCAACGAGACGAAGGGAGGCGCGCACCTTTGAAGCATTATCAGCTCATCGTCATCGGCGGCGGTCCCGCGGGGCTCGCCGCGGCACACGCCGCGTGGGAGGCGGGTCTCCGCTCCGTCCTCGTCATCGAGCGCGACAAGTCGCTCGGCGGGATCCTGAACCAGTGCATCCATAACGGCTTCGGGCTCCACCGCTTCAAGGAGGAGCTCACCGGTCCGGAATACGCCGGGCGCTTCATCGAGCTGCTCGCCGCCACGGGCGTGGAGGTCAAAACGGACACGATGGTGCTCCAGCTGACGCCGGAGCGCGAGGTGTTCGTGAGCTCCGCCGCCGGGGTGGAGGCGCTCAGCGCGGACACGATCGTGCTCGCCATGGGCTGCCGCGAGCGCGCCCGCGGCGCGGTCGGCATTCCCGGCGCGCGGTGCGCCGGCGTGTTCACCGCCGGAACGGCGCAGATGTATATGAATCTGCTGGGGCTCTCCGTCGGCCGCCGCGTCGTTATCCGCGGCACGGGCGACATCGGCCTTATCATGGCGCGGCGCATGACGTTAGAGGGCGCGAAGGTGCTCGCCTGCATCGGCGCGGGCGACCGCCCGGACGGTCTGGCGCGCAATGTGCAGCAGTGCCTCGTCGACTTTGACATTCCCCTGCTGCTGCGCCACACGGTGACGGACGTGCGCGGGGCGCACCGCGTGGAGCAGGTCGTCGCCGCGGAGGTGGACGCGCAGCGCCGCGTCATCCCCGGCACGGAAAAGACCTTTGACTGCGACACGCTGCTGCTCTCCATCGGGCTCATCCCGGAAAACGAGCTTGCGCGTCAGGCGGGCATCCCGCTCGGACGCACCGGCGGCGCGGTCGTGTACGAAAACAACGAAACCTGCGTCCCCGGCATCTTCGCCTGCGGCAACGCGCTTCAGGTCCATGACCTCGTCGACTTCGTGACGGAGGAGAGCGTCCGCGCCGGGCGCGCCGCCGCGGCGCGCGTGCTGGAAGGACCCGTGCCGGAGGGCGAGACGCTGGAGATCTGCCCCGGCGAGGGCGTTAATTACACCGTGCCGGGCTATGCGCGCAAGGCGAATCTCGGCAGGGGCATCGAGCTCTCCTTCCGCGTGAAGGGGCATTACGGCGACACCGCCGCCGTCACCGTGTATCAGGGAGAAAAGCAGATCGCGCGCTTCCGCCGCCCGTTCATGACGAGCAGCGAGATGGTGAAGCTGCTGCTCCCGGCGAAGCTCGTGGAAGCGCTCGACCCGGCGGACGGACCCATCACCGTCTGCGCCGGAGAGGAAAAGGAGGCGGAAAAATGACCGAACTGACATGCATCGTCTGTCCCCGCGGCTGCCATCTGACCGTGGACGAAGCGAAGGACTACGCCGTGCGCGGCAACGCCTGTCCCCGCGGCGCGGAATACGGCAAGGCGGAGCTCTGCGCCCCGACGCGCACGCTGACGACCACCGTCCGTCTCACCGGCGGCGCGCTGCCCCGCGTCCCGGTCCGCACCGCCGCGCCCATCCCGAAGGACAAAATGTCCGAGGCGATGGCGGCGATCAACGCCGTGACCGCCGCCGCCCCGGTCCATATCGGGGATGTTCTGCTGCCCGATCTGCTCGGCACCGGCGTCGACGTCATCGCGACGCGGGATATGGAGCGGGTTTAAGAAATTCGCCGTACCCGCGGAAAAACAAGCAAAGGCGCAGCCGGGGGGAGAACCCTTCAATCGGGTTTTCCCTCGGCTGCGCCTTTTTCTGAACGCTCAGGAGCGTCTTCATCGCCCCTTTAAGCGCCCTCCGCCATCTCCCGCGCTTTTTCCAGCAGGAACGCCGCGAGGGGCTCCGGGTCGTCCAGCGGGAAGACGGGGGTACTGCCGGCGTCCAGCGGCTCGTCGCTGACGGCGGCGAAGCACTTTGCGGGGTCCAGCTTCGGGGGCTTGCCGGTCGCGGCGCGGTGGAGCACGATAGGGTTGCGCGCGTCGCCGTGCCAGCCCTCGACGAGGACGAGGTCCACGTCGCCGAGCCGGGCGAGCAGCTCATCGAGCGTGCGGGGGCGGTAATCAAAAACGGCGGCTTTCTCCGCGTCGCAGACGGCGACCGCCTGCGCGCCCGCCGCGGCGTAACGCCAGCTGTCCTTGCCCTCGCGGTCAAGCGTGAGGCGGTGGCCGTCGTGCTTCACCGCGCCGACGCGCACGCCGCGCGCGCTGAGCGCCGCGATGAGCTTTTCCAGATAAGTGGTCTTTCCCGTGCCGGACCACGCGACAAAGCTGAAAACCGGCGTCATAAAAGCGCCTCCCAAATCATTCCGAATCTGCAAAGGGCGGCTTGCCCTCCGCAGATTCACTATATCATGAGAAAAAAGTCTTTTCAAGAAATGAATTTCGTCGTATAATAATATATTATCAATTTTCGCCCCAAGGAGCAAAGCACTATGATGAAATACTTACTCTTCATCGGCGACGGCATGGCGGACAACCCCGTGCCGGAGCTGGGCGGCAAAACGCCGCTGGAATATGCATCCATCCCGACGATCGACGCGATGAGCGCGCGCGGCGTGCTCGGCAGCGTCAGCAATTGCCCGGCAGGACTCCCCGCCGGGAGCGACACGGCGATCACCTCCATCTTCGGCTGCGACCCGCGGAAATATTACACGGGCCGCGCGCCGCTGGAGGCTGCCGCCTCCGGCATGCGCCTCGCGCCGGGCGACATCGCTTACCGCTGCAACATGGTCGCCTATGAGGACGCGCCGGAGAAGCCCTTCGCCGAGCGGCGCATCCTGTCCCACTCCGCCGGGAGCATCGGTGCGGAGGAGTCCGACGCGCTCATCGCGTGGCTTTTCGCCGAGCCGGAGTTCGCCGCCGCCGCGGAAAAAGCCGGCATGACGGTCGAGCCGGGGCACTCCTTCCGCCACATCGCCGTCCAGCACGGCGCGGACGCCGCGGGGATGCGCCTCATCCCGCCCCACGACCACCTCGGCGAGCCGATCGGTCCCATCCTGCCGAGCGGCAGCGCCAACGCGGAGACGCTGAGGGCGCTGATGGCGCTCGCCTTCGAGAAGCTGGACTGCCACCCGATCAACGCCGCGCGCCGCGCGGCGGGAAAGCTGCCCGCGAACGGCATCTGGTTCTGGGCGGAGGGCACCGCCGTGGAGCTGCCGAGCTTTGAAAAAGCCTTCGGTCACAACGGCGGCGTCGTCTCCGCCGTGCCGCTCTGCCACGGCATCGCCGCGCTCACAGGGCTGGAGCCCGTCTTCGTCGAGGGCGCGACCGGCGAGCTGGACACGAATCTCGAAAACAAGGTCGCCGCCGTGCTGCGCGTGCTGGAGACCCACGATTTCGCCGCGCTCCACGTCGAAGCGCCGGACGAGTGTACGCATAACGGCGACTTGAAGGGCAAGCTCCAGTCCATCGAGTGGCTGGACAGCCGCTGCTTAAAACCGCTGACGGAGGCGTTCGCCGCGCGCGGCTGGGATTACCGCATCTTGTTCCTCAGCGACCACAAGACGCTGACGAGCACCCGCGGTCACGACGGCGACCCCGTGCCCTTCCTGCTCTATGACAGCACCGTCGACACCGGGCTCGGTCTGCCCTTCAGCGAGGCGAACGGGCTGAAGGGGACCTATTACCCGGACGGCGCGGCGAGCTGCATGAAGCTGCTGTTCGGCTTATGAAGGAGACCCACGAGCGCGCCTATGCGAAGCTGAACCTCAGCCTCGACGTGCTGGGCGCGATGCCGGACGGCTATCACGAGATGCGGATGGTCATGCAGACCGTCTCGCTTTATGACGACGTTCACATTTCCCTGACGGACTCTGGCGGGCGCAGCGTGCGCAGCAATTACGGCTTTCTCCCGCGCGACGGGCGCAACATCGCGCTCAAAGCGGCGGACGCTTTCTGCGCCGCGGCGGGGCTGCCGGAGCTCGGCATGGAGATCACGCTGCGCAAGCGCATCCCCGTCGGCGCGGGGCTCGCCGGGGGCAGCACGAACGCCGCGGCGGTCCTGCGCGCGCTGGACCGTCTGCTCGGCACGCACTTTTCCCGCGCGGAGCTCGAGGCGCTCGGCGGCACGCTCGGCAGCGACGTGCCCTTCTGCATCGCGGGCGGCACCCAGCTCGCCGCCGGGCGCGGCGACAAGCTCACGGACCTCGCCGCCTTTCCGCGCTGCGGCGTCGTCATCTGCATGCCGCGCTTTTCCATCAAAACGCCGGAGCTCTTCGCCCGCATCGACGACCGGCGCAGCCGCGTCCGTCCGGACACGGACGGGCTCATCGCAGCCGCGGCTGCGGGCGACCTGCGCGGCGCGGCGCGGCGGATGTACAACGTGTTCGAGGACGTGCTGCCGCCCCAGCGCGGGCGCGAAATTTTGAGCATCAAGCAGCGGCTGCTGGACGCCGGGGCGCTCGGCGCGGTGATGACCGGCACCGGCAGCGCCGTGTTCGGCATTTTCCCGACCGCGGCGGCGGCAAAGCCCGCGGCGGCGGCGCTGCGCGAGAGCTACCGCGCCGTGTTCACGGCGGGACCCATGGAGAGACTTATGGAGTATTGAAAAATCACTATGTTTTTGACCTTTGACCACATTTCCAACGCGCGCGACCTCGGTGGGCTCCCCGCCGCGGACGGGCGGCGCGTGAAGCCCGGACTCCTGCTCCGCACGGCGAAGCTCAGCGGCGCGAGCGAGGCGGACTTAGCGCGGCTTTCCTTCGTGCGCCACGTCGTCGATTTCCGCGACGAGTATGAGCGCGCGGCGCACCCGGACAAGCCCATTCCCGGCGCGGAGTATCACGCGCTCTCCGCGCTGCCGGGGCTGCCGCCGGAGGAGCTGCCCGACCCGGCGCGCGACCCGGACCCGGATTTCCGCAGCATGTTCCGCGAAATTTACCGCCTGCTCGCCGAGGGCGAGGACGCCGAGCGCGCTTACCGCGCGTTTTTCGAGGTCCTGCTCCGGCGGGACGGCGCGGTGCTGTTCCACTGCACGCAGGGCAAGGACCGCACGGGCGTCGCCGCGCTGCTTGTCCTCGCCGCCCTCGGCGTGGACGAGCGCGCCGCGCTGGACGATTACGCGCTCACGAGCGAGGGGCTGCGCGGCGACTTAACCCGCGCCGTCGCCGTGACGCCGCCGGAGCAGCGTTGGCGCATGGACACCGCGGAGCGGCTCTTTTTTGTCTTCCCGGACCATCTGGAGGCATGGCAGGAGCCGATCAAGCGCACCTACGGCGGCGCGCTCGGCTATATCCGGACCCGCCTCGGCGTCACGGACGCCGCGCTTGCGGCGCTGCGGGATTTTTATCTGGAGTGAGCGCGGCGGCGCGCTTCGCTTGCTTTTTTCCGAAAAACGCGATACAATAACACCCTGCCAAGAGCGCACACCCCTGTGGGTCCGCGCTCTTGGCTATGGGCATTTCACTGATTTTTTATTTTGAGGTAACGGAACGATGGCGGAAAACTTATGGTCGGTCGAATCGGCTCCGGCGCTGCGGGCGCTGGACGCGGGGCAGAGTCCGGTGCTCGTGAGCGGGCTCGGCGCGGCGGCGCGGGCGCATTTTGCGGCGTCGGCGCGGCGGTCGCTGGGCGCGCCGCTCGTGGTCGTCTGCGCGGACGACACGGCGGCGGAAACGATGCGCCGCGACCTCGAGACGCTGCTCGGCGAGCCGGCGCTGCTGCTGCGCAGCCGGGACTTCAACTTTTACGCCGCCGAGAGCGCGAGCCGCGGCGGAGAGCAGAGCCGCCTCGCCGCGCTGGACGCGCTCGCGCGCGACGCCGCGCCCGTCACGGTCTGCACGGCGGCGGCGCTGGTGCAGCGCGCGGTGCCGAAGGAGCGGCTGCTCGCCGCGGCGCTGGACGTCACGGACGGCTTTTCCGGCGGTCCGGAGGCGCTGGAGCGCGCGCTGCTCGCCGCGGGCTATGTCCACCGCCTTGAGGTAGACGCGCCGGGCCAGTATTCGCGCCGCGGCGGGATTCTCGACTTTTTCTCCCCGGCGCTCGAAAACCCCGTGCGTCTGGAGTTCTGGGGCGACGACATCGACTCCATGGGCATTTTCGACCCCGCGACGCAGCGGCGCATCGAAAACATCACGAGCGCGCGCATCCTGCCCGCGGCGGAGGCGCTGCCCCAGCTCGCCCCCGGAGGGGAGCTGGCGCTTGCCGACGCGCTGGACGCCGAGGCGGGCAAGGCGTCGCGCAGCCGCGCGACGGAAAAGCAGAAGCTCGCCGCGACAATGCGCGCCGACGCGGAGCGATTGCGCGAAACGCGCGCGCTCCCGGCGGCGGACCGCTATCTCGACCTCATCTATCCCGAATTTGCGACGGCGATCGACTATCTGCCGCCGGAGGCGGTCATCTTCCTCGACCAGCCGGGCAAGACCGCCAAGACCGCGGACGACCAGCTGAAGCTGCTGCACGAGGATTTGAAGCTCCTCCTCGCCGGGGGGCTGCTCTCCGGCGCGCACGCGGAGCTGCGGCTTATCTGGGCGGCGGCGCTCGAACGGCTCGCGGACTGGCCCATTCTGATGGGCGACAGCTTCACCCAGAGCCGCTGCACGCCGGAGCCGCGCGCGATCATCGGCGTCACGGCGAAGCAGCTGCCGGGTTACGGCGGCAATCTGGAGGCGGCGTGCGACGACGTGCGCCACTATGTGAACACGGGCTTTTCCGTGCTCGTCCTCGCGGGCGACGAGCGGCGCGTCGCCGCGCTGCGGGAGTTCTTCGCCGAGCGCGGGATCGACGCCGCGGCAGCGAAGCGCGTCGGCGCGCTTCCGGAGCCGGGGCACTGCGCCGTCGCCGTCGGCGCGCTCTCCGGCGGCTTTGAGTATCCGCTGAGCCATGTGGCGGTGCTGACGGACGCGATGATGATGCAGTCCGGCTTCCGGAAGGCGCGGCGCAGCAAAAAGCTCCCGGCGGACCGCAAGCGCCTCGCGAGCTGCGCCGACCTCGCCGTCGGCGACCTCGTCGTCCACGAGCACCACGGCATCGGTCGCTTCGCCGGGATCGTGCAGATGCGCGTCGACGGCGTGGACAAGGACTATATCAAGATCTGCTACGCCGGAACGGACACGCTCTATGTTCCGGCGACCCAGCTTGATCTTGTCAGCAAATATATCGGCGCGGGCGAGGACCGCCCCGTGAAGCTCAGCCGCATGGGGGGCGCGGAGTGGACCCGCACGAAATCCCGCGCCAAAGCCGCGGCGAAGGAAATGGCGGGCGAGCTCATCGCGCTTTACGCCGAGCGGCGGCGTAAGCCGGGCCACGCCTTCGCGCCCGACTCGCCGTGGCAGGAGGAATTTGAGGAGGCGTTCGGCTATCAGGAGACGGACGACCAGCTCCGCTGCATCGCGGAGATCAAGCGCGACATGGAGTCCTCCGTGCCGATGGACCGCCTGCTCTGCGGCGACGTCGGCTACGGCAAGACGGAGGTCGCGCTGCGCGCGGTGATGAAGTGTGTGCTCGACGGCAAGCAGGCGGCGATTTTGGTCCCCACGACCGTGCTCGCCCAGCAGCATTATCAGACGGCGTCCCAGCGCTTTTTCGGTTACCCCATCCGCATCGAGGTGCTCTCCCGCTTCCGCACCGCGGCGCAGATGAAGGCGACGAAGGCGGGCGTCGCGGACGGCAGCGTGGACATCGTGATCGGCACCCACGCGCTGCTGCAAAAGGATCTGCGCTTCAAGGACCTCGGTCTGCTCGTCGTGGACGAGGAGCAGCGCTTCGGCGTCTCCCACAAGGAGCGGCTCAAGGAGATGAGCCGCAACGTGGACGTGCTGACCCTCTCGGCAACGCCCATCCCGCGCACGCTGAACATGGCGATGAGCGGGCTGCGCGATATGTCAACGCTCGAAGAACCGCCGCAGGACCGCATGCCGGTCCAGACCTATGTGATGGAGCACGACTGGGGCGTCGTGGCGGACGCCATCCGGCGCGAGGTGCAGCGCGGCGGGCAGGTCTATTACCTGCATAACGCCATCGAGAGCATCGAGCGCACGGCGGCGCGCATTATGAAGCTGCTGCCGGAGGTGACGGTCGCCGTCGCCCACGGCAAGATGGATCAGGAGAGCCTCACCGCCGTCATGGAGAGCATGGCGAGCGGCGAGGTGCAGGTGCTTGTCTGCACGACGATCATCGAGACGGGCATCGACATCCCGAACGTCAACACCCTCATCATTGAGGACGCCGACCGTCTCGGTCTCGCCCAGCTCCACCAGATCCGCGGGCGCGTCGGGCGCAGCAGCCGCCGCGCGAGTGCTTACCTCACTTACCGCAAGGACAAGATCCTGAGCGAGGTCGCGGAAAAGCGCCTTTCCGCCATCCGCGAGTTCGCGGAGTTCAACTCCGGCTTCCGCATCGCGATGCGCGATCTGGAGATCCGCGGCGCGGGCAACCTCCTCGGCGCGGAGCAGAGCGGACACATGAGCGACGTCGGCTACGATATGTATCTGCGTCTGCTGGAGGAGGCGGTGCTCGAAGAGCGCGGCGAAAAGCCGGAAATCCGCGCCGACTGCGCCGCGGACCTCGCCGTCAGCGCGAACATCCCGGAGCGCTATGTCCCCTCGCCGGAGCAGCGCATGGATCTCTACCGCCGCATCGCGCTCATCCGCACGGAGGCCGACGCCGACGACCTCACGGACGAGCTCATCGACCGCTTCGGCGATCCGCCCTCTTCCGTCAACGCGCTCATCCACGTCGCGCTGCTGCGCGGCGAGGCGACGCGCGCCGGGATCACGGATATCAGCCAGAAAAGCGGCTTCCTGCGCTTCACGCTCGGCGAATTTGACATGCAGCGCGTCTCCGCGCTCTATGCCCTGCCGGAGTTTAAAAACCGCGTCAAGGTCGAGGCGGGGGCGAAGCCCGCGCTCAGTCTGAAGCTCCAGAGCGGCAAGCGCGTCATCGAGTCCGCCCGCGCCTTCATCGCCGCCTACGCAAAAACCGGGGACGCGGCGGAAAATAAAGCTTGACCGCCCCCGATACGTGGATTATAATGTCAGAACACGGTTTTCCGTGAAAACTGAACACTATGAGTACAGCGGAAAGGTCTGTACGAAGAAAGGAAAGGTGCCATTTTTAGTATGAAGCATCAGAAAATTTCCGGCATTTATGCCGACGCTTCTGCGTTTGACGGGCAGGAGCTGACGGTCTGCGGCTGGGTCCGCACCGTGCGCGACATGAAAAACTTCGGCTTTATCGAGCTGAATGACGGCAGCTGCTTCAAGTCGCTGCAGGTCGTATTTGAGAGGGGCTCCCTGAATAATTACGACGAGATCGCCCGCCAGAATGTTGGCGCCGCCCTCATCGTACACGGAACGCTGGTCTGCACCCCGGACGCCAAGCAGCCCTTTGAGCTGAAGGCGGACAAAATCGACGTGGAGGGCGCCTCCGCGCCGGACTATCCGCTCCAGAAAAAGCGCCACACCGTGGAGTTTCTGCGCACGATCCAGCACCTGCGCCCGCGGACGAACCTGTTTTCCGCGGCGTTCCGCGTCCGCTCCGTCGCCGCGCAGTCGGTCCACGAGTTTTTCCAGCAGCGCGGCTTTGTCTACGTCAACACTCCCATCATCACCGGCTCCGACTGCGAGGGCGCGGGCGAGATGTTCCAGGTCACGA
>CALJDB010000253.1 GCA_938023775.1 uncultured Clostridia bacterium | reverse complement strand
CGCCTTTGCTTACTTTCCCCGCGAGGGGCAAAGTAAGTCGCGCCTTCGGCGCGAATCCTATTTTATCCCCTCGTCCTTGGGGCGAGAAAACCCCATTTTGATCTTATGTAAACTTTTCTCCTTGTACTTTTTCCCAAAGTGTGGTAATATCATATTTTAGAAAAGTATCGGCAGGAGGAAAAAATTCCAATGACCGCACTTCAGGCAATGTTTTTGGGACTGGTGCAGGGCGTCGCGGAGTTTCTCCCGATCTCCAGCTCCGGCCATCTCTCGGTTTTTGAAAATCTCTTCGGACTGCGCACGGAGGAGGGCGGGCTGCTCTTCGACGTGCTGCTCCACCTCGCGACGCTTGTGAGCGTCTGCATCGTTTACCGCAGCGACATCGTGATGATCGTGCGCGACTGTGTGGGCTTTGTGCGCAGCGCGGGGCACCCCGTGCCCGGCGAGCGCAAGGGGCGCTTTCCCGGCGCGCGGCTGCTTCTGATGATGTTTTTTGCAACGCTGCCGCTTTTCCTCGTGCTGCCCATCAACGATATGGTGGAAAAGCTCTATTACTCGACCGCCTTTATCGGTATCGCCCTGCTGCTGACCGGCGCGATGCTCTATACCGCCGACCGCATGCCCCGCGGGAACAAAAACGGCGGCACGATGCGCATCCGCGACGCGCTCATCATCGGGCTCTGCCAAGCCGTGGCGACCGTTCCAGGACTCAGCCGCAGCGGAACGACCATCACCGCCGGGCTCGCCGTGGGCTTGGAGCGCGAGTTCGCTGTGAAGTTCTCGTTTTTGATCTCCATCCCCGCTGTGCTGGGCGCGAACATCCTCTCGCTCGTGAAGGCGCTCTCCGCGGGCGTGGACTGGAGCCAGTTCCCGGTCTATCTGCTCGGCATGCTCGTCGCCGGAGTCTCCGGTTATTTTGCCCTCCGGCTTTTGAAGTACATTACCCAGAAGGGGAAGTTCGGCGCTTTTGCGGTCTACTGCGCCGCCGCCGGTCTGCTGACCCTGCTGCTGACCATCATTCTTTGAGGAGTTAGTTACGAATGGCTGCAACGAAGAAAAAACCCGCCCACGCCGCGGGAAAGTCTACAAGATCCGCCGCGAAGCCGACCCCGGCGCAGCGCGCGGACCAGAAGCATGATCTAACGCGCATCATCGGCGGCTGCGTCTGCTTTTTCCTCGCGCTCATCGTGCTCGTGAGCTACACGTCGGAGACCGCGGTCGGCATCGTCTGGCTGAAAAACTTTTTCGCCGGGCTGCTCGGTTACGGTTACTATCTGCTCGCTGTCGTGCTCATCGTGGCGGGCGTCCACCTGACCTTCCACCGCGAGAGCCCCGCCGCCCTCGGCGTCACGGCGATCTTGCTCCTGCCGCTTTTTCTCAGCGCGGCGGTGCATCTTTTCGCCTGCAAGGTCGAATTTTCCGCCGAAAAGAGCCTCATCGCGCAGCTTTACACACACGGCAAGGAGCTCCGCTGCGGCGGCGTTCTGGGCGGTCTGCCCGCCGTGGGGCTCAAGGCGCTGCTTGGCAAAGCGATCAGCGCGATCTTGCTGCTGGGGCTTTCCGGCGCGAGCTTCTATTTCGGCTTAAAGCATGAAATCCAGACCGTGGCAGCCCGCATGCGCGAGCGCCGCGCCGCTGCGGAGGCAGCGAGGGAGGACGAGCCTGTCCTCGCCGCGCCGGACGAGGCGGAGCGCTCCGCTGTTGACGAGCGCGTCAGCCGCCGGACGAGCCGCCGCGCCGCCCGCGCCATCGACATCCCGACCGAGGACGACGCCCCGTCGGAGCCCTATCAGGAGAAAAAGGTCGGCTTTTTCAACGCCGCGCCGCGCACGAAAACGCCCGATCAGGTCTATAATACGCCCACGCCCATGCAGGAGCCGACGCCTGCCCCTGCCGCGCCCGCACCCGCGCCGCTGACGCCCCAGCCCTCGCCGACGGCGAACGTGGAGCCCGCCAGCATCGAGGAGGTCGCCGCGGCGCACGGCATCACGCTCACGAAGCCGGAGGATGCTGTGAAGGCGGAGGGCTTCAGCACGGGCGAGGTGCGCGAAATGCGCTCAAATGCGAAAAACAAGATCTCCGGCGAGGAGCTGCAAAGCGAGACCGACGAGGTCGCCGAGGCGATCGCGCAGAAGGACGCAGCCCCGGCGCAGCCCTATAACTACCCGCCCGCAGACCTCCTGCGCCGCGGTACGGGCACCGTCGCGGACACGAGCGAGGAGGTCCGCCTGAACTGCGAGCGCCTCCAGTCCGCGCTCCACTCCTTCGGCGTCAGCGCGAACATCACGGACACCACGAGCGGTCCGACCGTCACGCGCTATGACTTAAAGCTCGACGCAGGCGTCAAGCTCAGCAAGCTCACGAACCTCTCCGGCGACCTTGCCCTCGCCCTCGGCGTTACGGGCGTGCGCATCGCGCCGATCCCGAACCGCGAGTCCACCGTCGGCATCGAGGTGCCGAACAAGATCGTCAGCACCGTCTACCTGCGCGACATCATCGACACGGACGTGTTCCGCAGCGCATCGAGCCGCCTGACCTTCGCCCTCGGCAAGGACATCAGCGGCAGCGCCGTCGTCGGCAACATCGCAAAGCTGCCCCATCTGCTCATCGCCGGCACGACCGGCTCCGGCAAATCCGTCTGCATGAACAGCCTCATCCTGAGCCTGCTCTACAAGGCGAAGCCGGAGGAGGTCCGCCTTATCATGATCGACCCGAAGATGGTCGAGCTCGGCATTTACAACGGCATTCCGCATCTGCTCATCCCCGTCGTGACCGACCCGAAGAAGGCGGCCGGCGCGCTGCAATGGGCGGTGACGGAGATGCTTCGCCGCTACAGAATGATGTCCGACATGGGCGTCCGGGATCTGGAATCCTACAACAGCATCGTTACCGCCGAGGAGGACGGCCCATTTGCGCGATACGGCAGATGGAATCCTCCACCTCGCCCGGCGAGACCATCATCAGATCGGCGAGCTCATCGATGATGATGACGATGCGCGGCAGAGGCTCGGTCTCGTCGTCGCCGGCGGCGATGGCGTTGTAGCCGTTTAAGTCGCGCACGCCCTTTTCCGCGAAGAGCTGGTAGCGCTTGGCCATCTCGCCGAGAGCCCACGACAGCGCGCCCGCCGCCTTTTTCGGGTCGGCATAGAAGTCCGGCTGCTCGGCGCGGGCGCAAAGCTCGACGTATTTATCTTCCAATGCCTTCAGTTTTTCTAACATGGATACTCCTTCGGTGGAAATCCCCAAAATTTGTCCTTTATTTTATCAGATTTTTCCCGGCTTGTCCAGCGCGTAGACGTTAACAATCACCTCGGCCTGCTCGTCGAGGCGGGTCGTCTGCGCCAGTGCTTCGGCGTTGTTGTGCGCCGCCACTGCTACCGAGCCTGCCATGTGCCCGCCCGGC
>CALJDB010000252.1 GCA_938023775.1 uncultured Clostridia bacterium | reverse complement strand
CCTCCACCCCAGAGCAGAGCGAAGAGCCCCAGTTTGAGGGCGTCCGCGAGGTTTCCGTCGGCGTCAAGGCCGACATCAAGACCTGGGAACCGTGGGGTTCCTTCAACATCGGCCGTCAGAATATGGCGCCCATCGTCTATCAGGCGCTGACCTGCCACATTCCGAACCTCGTCACCGGCGAGATGGAGGAGTATTTCATTCTTGCCGAAAGCTATGAGCGCATCGAGGAGGGCTATTACCGCATCCGTCTGCGCGAGGGCATCAAGGACACGAAAGGCTACGACTTCACCGCGGACGACGCGATCTTCTCCTTCCAGACCTGCATCGACCTCGGCGTTCTGGCGCAGGTTAAGCCCATCGCCGAGATGACCAAGGAGGACGATCTGACCTTCACAATGAAGCTCAAGCGCGACACCGTCGGCACCTTCTCCGACATCTGCGACGCCATCAACATGGTCACGCAGCGCTCCTACGAGGAGTCCCCGGACAAGATGGCGACCACGCCCGTCGGCACCAGCCCGATGATCCTCTCCGAGTACCGCACCGGCAGCGAGGCCGTCTTCACCAAGGCGGACAGCTACTGGAACGCAGCCGCCAACGAGAGCAAGGACGTCTCCGCCGGCTACTGCACGATGTGGGACTACACCGCCATCGACAAGATCACCTATAAGTTCATCTCCGACACGACCGCCATGGCGCTCGCGCTGGAGAGCGGCGAGATCGACATCGCCCGCGCCATCTCCGACGAGGACGTCAGCCTCTACGACGGCAACGGCTACGCCGTGTTCGGCTACCCGGAGGGCAACTACGCCGTTTCCTTCAACGTCAGCAGCAACTCCCCGTTCCAGAGCTATAACCTCCGCATGGCGGTGGCTTATGCCATCGACTCTGAGGGCTGCCTGATGGCTGCCTGCGACGGCGACGGCGAGATCGCCACCTGCTGGAGCTACAAGACCTTTACCGATTACTTGGACGAGTGGACCGGCCGCGAGTATTTCAATTATAACATGGATACCGCGAAGGACTATCTCGCAAAGTGGGAGGAGGAGACCGGCAAGAAGGCTTCCGATCTGCACCTTGTGCTGATGTATCAGAACGAGGACATCGCCGACTCCACCGCCGTCGCGATCCAGAACTACGTCGGCACCCTGACCGGCAACCCGAACGCCGTCGAGCTCGTGAGCTATGACCGCGCCACCTTCACGGCGTCCAAGAAGGACCCGACCGCGTCCGACATGGTCATCGTCAACGGTCAGCTCGTCACCCGCTCCGAGTCCTGCTACAACTGGAACGACGTTTCCAATACGAAAAATAACGGCTACAACATCTTCCACGACGACACCGGCGCGATTGACGAGGTCCTGATGCCCGCCATCACCATCGACACGCACAACGCCGATACCGTCCGCACCTTCCAGCAGTTCATCGACGACAACTGCTATCTGAAGAATCTGTTCTACGCCAACGAGTACGGCGCCTGCGCCGACTGGATCGGCAACACCGAGCACGCCACCGGCGCGAAGAGCTGCCTCAACCTCGGCGCTCTTACTTACGACTGGGCGCAGTCCGGCAAATAATCAACCGAGACCCGCTGCGCTGGGCTCTCGGTTGAAGGGGAACGCTCCGCTCAGCGCACTCGCCTTGCGGCGAGCACGTTCCCTCCGCGCAGAGAATTTTTCGGCACGCACGTGTCGCGCCGAAAAATGATTGAACTCTATTCGCTGCTGCGGCAGCGAACTCTGCGAGGCTTTTTGTGAAAGCAATGGAGAGACCCTGCCGGGGAACCGGCAGGGTCTCTCCTTATTTTTATAACTTGTTCATCAGTTTGGATGCCGCCTTCAGCATCAGGCGCTTTCTGCCGACGCCCTCGCGCTCGAAGTCGATCTCGACGAGATGGTCGCCGCCCATCGCTGTCATGGCGACGATCTTGCCGGGTCCGAAGCTCTTGTGCTCCACGCGGTCGCCGAGGGCGAAGGCGGGCGGAGCAGCCTTGGCGCTCGCGGGCGTGATGACAGGGCGGATGGGGCTCGGCGTGTGACGCGGCTTCTGACCAATGGAGCCCTCAAAGCCGCGGGGCGCGTCGCTGTAGCCGTAGCCGCGCGGGACATAGCCGCGGTCGAGGTGCTCCGGCGGGATTTCCTCCACGAAGCGGGACACGCGGTTGTTGCTCGTTCTGCCGAAAAGCATGCGCTGCTGGGCGCAGGTGATATAAAGCCGCCGCTGCGCGCGCGTGATGGCGACGTAGCAGAGCCGCCGCTCCTCCTCCATCTCCTCCGGCTCTCCGACGGCGCGGATGCCGGGGAAGATCCCCTCCTCCGCACCGACGAGGAACACGACCGGAAATTCCAGTCCCTTCGCCGAGTGGATCGTCATCATCACAACGCAGTCGGCGTCCGCGCCAAGCGTGTCGAGGTCCGTGTAAAGCGCAACCTCGTCGAGGAAGCCGTGGAGCGAGGCGTCGCCGGTCTCCTTGATGAAGCTCAGTATGTTGGACTTCAGCTCCTTGACGTTCTCGATCTTCGCCTCATTTTCCGGAATATCCTTTTCCTGAAGCGCCCGGATATAGCCCGTGCGCTCCATCAGCTCGTCATAGAGCTCGTCGAGCGTCACCTCCGCGCTCTTGGCGCGCAGCTCCGCGATGAGCGCCGCGAACAGCCGCAGCTTTGCGGCGGCGCGCTGGAGCTCCGGGTATTCGTCCGCGTGCTCCGCGACGGCAAAGGCGCTCCGCCCCTCGCGCGCGACGATCTCGCCGAGCTTTTCCACCGTCGTCGCGCCGATGCCGCGGGCGGGAACGTTGATGATGCGCGCAAGACGCAGATCGTCCGCCGGGTTCGCGATGACGTTCAAATAAGCGAGCACGTCCTTGACCTCGGCGCGGTCGAAGAACTTCAGCCCGCCGTACATCCGGTAAGGGATGCCGCGGCGCTTGAAGGCGTATTCCAGCTTGTTCGACTGGGCATTCATCCGGTAGAGCACCGCGTGGTCGCTCCAGCGCTCACCGCGGGAGAAATCCTCCAGGATCTTGTCGGCGACGAACTGCGCCTCCTCGTCCTCGTTCGGAGAAACGTGGAGCACAGGCTTCTCGCCGCCGTCCTGCGCGGTCCAGAGCTTTTTGGAGCGGCGCTCGGAGTTATTGCGGATCACGCCGTTCGCCGCCTCCAGAATGTGGGCGGTGGAGCGGTAATTCTGCTCAAGCTTGATGACGCGGGCGTTTTTATAGTCGTTTTCAAAATCGAGGATGTTGCGGATCGTCGCGCCGCGGAACTTATAGATGCTCTGGTCGTCGTCGCCGACGACGCAGAGGTTCTCGTAGCCGCCCGCCAGCGTGCTCGCGAGCAGGTATTGCAGATGGTTCGTGTCCTGATACTCGTCGACGAGGACGTAGCGGAACTTTTTCTGATAAAATGCGCGGACGTCCTCATGCTCCAGCAGCAGCCGCACGGTGTTCAGGATGAGGTCGTCGAAATCCATCGCATCCGCCTCGCGCAGACGCTTTTCATACTCCTGATACACCTCCGCGACGCGCCTTTTGCGGACATCATAGCTCTTGTTCGCCTGTTCGAGCAGCTGCGCAGGCGTCAGCATTTCGTCCTTCGCCTTGCTGATGACAGAGAGC
>CALJDB010000251.1 GCA_938023775.1 uncultured Clostridia bacterium | reverse complement strand
CCGGCGTTTTTTTATAATGTCGCCAGAAATTCTGAAAGGACTCGATCTTTCATGAAAACCTCCCTCCTCGCACACCTTTCGCGGCCCGTGGACCTTACGGCGGGGACGCCTTGGCGCGTTATTCTGCGCTACAGTCTCCCGATTATTCTCTCTTATCTGCTCCAGCAGCTCTATGTGCTGGCGGACGCCGCGATCTGCGGACAGGTGCTGCGCGTCGACGAGGTCGCCGGTGTCAACGACACCTATGCGCTCACTTACTTCTTTCTCCAGTTCGCCTTCGGCTGCGCCGCGGGCTTCAGCGTCGTGACGGCGCAGGCGGTCGGCTCCGGTCAGACCGGGCGCGTGCGCGCCTCGCTCGCCGCGCAGGGCTATCTGCTGCTGCTCGTCTCCGCGGCGCTGACGGCGGTCTCCGTGCCGCTGCTGCCGCTGCTGCTGCGGCTCGTCAACGTCACGCCCGCGGACAGCGCGGTCTACGGCGCGGCTTACAGCTACTGCCTCGTCATCTTTCTCGGCATTTTCGCCCAGATGGGCTACAATCTCATCTGCGGCGTGCTGCGCGCTTACGGCGACGCCGTGACGCCGCTGCTGTTTCTGCTGCTGTCCACGCTGCTGAACGTGGGGCTCGACCTGCTGTTTATGATCCCCTTCGGCTGGGGTCCCGCTGGCGCGGCGGCGGCGACGGTGCTGGCGCAGCTCCTCAGCTTCGCCGGCTGCACGGTCTATACCTTGGCGCGCTACCCCGATCTGCGTCCGCGGCGCGCCGATTGGCGCGCCGGGCTCCGGGAGCTGGGGCTGCATCTGCGGCAGGGGCTGCCGCTCGGCGCGCAGTTTTCCATCCTCGCCGTCGGCATCATCGTGATGCAGGCGGGCGCGGTGCGCTTTGACCTGACGGACGCCGGAACGCTCGCCGCGGACGCCGCTGCGCAGAACGGCTTCGGCGCGGCGACAAAGCTCATCAACTTTTTCTTCGCCGTCATCAACGGTCTGTCCTCCGGCATTCTCGGCTTCAACGCCCAGAACTTCGGCCGCGGCGACCATGACCGCGTGCGGCGCGGCACGGTGCAGACGCTATGGATGATGCTCGCCGCCTGCGCGCTCTGTCTGCTCGCGACATGGGCGCTCACGGCGCACGGGACGTATCAGTATATTTTCCTGAGCGCGGACAAGGTGAGCGCGCGCTCGCTGCGGCTTGGAAACATCTATGTCTGGCTCGATCTCGCGCTCTATTTCATCGTAGGTTTCCTCGCCGTCACGCGCTCGGCGGTGCAGGGGGTCGGGCGCTCGGCTTACGTTCTCGGCGCGGGGCTCAGCGAGCTTGCCGCGCGCGTGCTTATCTGCTCGCTGCTGCCCGCCGCGGTGAACGGCGGCGCGATCACGGTAAACGCCTCCCCCGCCGCCTTCGCCGCTCTCTGCCTCGGCGACCCCGGCGCATGGCTCGCCGGCTCGCTTTTTCTCCTCATTCCGACGGTGAAATTCATTTTGAAAAAGCAAGCGTAACGAAACCCGGGAGACCGGCTCAAAGCCGATCTCCCGGGTTCATTCTTATTTGATAAGCTTCGCCAGCGCGGGACCCACGGCGTCGCCGAAAAGCCCGATGGCGGTCAGCGCTTCGCGCAGCGTGTTGCCGCTGCTGCCGACCTCCAGAATGAGCGAGCCGGTCGAGAGCTGCTGATTATAGCGCTCCTTCACAAGCTCGATGGGTCGCGCGAGCGTCGGATAGGCGGCGTCGAGCGCAGTCTGCATAAAGAGCGCGAGCTTCAGATTCTCCCGCCAGTGCGGGTGGGGCAGGCCGTTCGCACCGGTGCCGACGAGCAGCATGACCTGCGCGCTCGTCTCGCCGTTCACGGCTGCCTGCGTCTTATACACCGTGTCGGCGTCGCCCAGCGCGTCGCGGTGGAGGTCGATGACGAGCTTCACGCCCGGATGCGCCGCGAGCGCCGCCTCGACCGCCGCACCGGAGCGGTTATAAGAGCCGGTGTAGCTCGGATAGTCGTAGATCTCGCGGTCATGGATGACCGTGAGCCCGTACTCCTCGAGCCTTTCCGCCAGCAGATCCCCGACGCGGATGACGCTGTAGGCTTTGTCCTCCGTGCGGTAAGGGTCGCTCGCCTCATAGTCGTCGCCGTCCGCGGGGGTGTAAGCCTCGCTCGAATGGGTGTGGAAAATGAGCACCTGCGCTTCCCCGGCGGGCAGCGTCAGATCGAGTCCCTCCGCCGCGAGCGCGTCGAGGTCGAGCTCGATCCCGGCGCTGTTATGCACGCGGCTGGCGCTGCTGAGGTGCGCCGGCAGGACCTCCGCCTCCGGGATGAAATATTCCTCCCCGTCCGGCGCTTCCTCCGCCGGTGCGGGCGTCACGGTGACGAGCCGCAAAGTCGGCGTCGGCGCCGGGGTCGGCTCTGGCGTGCTCACCGGCTCCGCCGACGCCTCCGCGGGGCGCAGCCCCGACACGAGCGTCTCGTCCACGCCGAGCTCCCGCACCCACGACGCGAGCGCCTCCCCCGCCCCAGCCAGCACCGCAAGCCGCAGCATCAGCACCGCCAGCACCCCGGTAATGATCGCTTTTTTCATGTCCTCTCTCACCCGCCTCCCGGTAGAAGTATCACCCAAACTCTATGCGAAAGAGCGCGGA
>CALJDB010000250.1 GCA_938023775.1 uncultured Clostridia bacterium | reverse complement strand
ATCCGATGTTGCATTATGTGGGGCTTTAGCTCCACTGGTTATTATTTATTGATAACTGTTATAAACTTACATTTAGCCCAAAGCGAAATGTCGTTACTGTTTATGTATTCTTTGTTTCTTGCTTCAATAGCTTTTGCTTCTTGTTCGCTAATTTCTTTTCCGTTTATGAAGTATCGTTTCATAGTTTATTTTTTTAGAATTTCATCAAGTAATTTTTTATCAGCATCCCAAAGATTGTACCCTTTGGCGATCTTTCTTCTTAGATACTCTTTTTCCCCGATCATGGCGATTGCCTTTTCTCTCAAATCTGATGCGCTCCACTTTTCAGCTTGATCTATCAGAAGGTTTGTAAGGCACTTTCTTTCTTCCCATAGTTCCCACTGCGCAGCCCTATTCCACATTCCAAATTCCACATCATTCCACATTACCCTAAATGATAAACACCGCAATCATAGGCAGCGCCGAATACTCCACCGGCGAACTCATACGACTGCTGCTCAACCATCCGGACGTCCAACTCCAATGGATATACTCCTCGGACAACGCCGGACACCCCGTCACCGACATCCACCACGGACTCATCGGCGAGACAGACCTGCGATTCACATCCACCGTGGACTACACGGACATAGACTGCATATTCTGCTGCACCCCGCACGGAACCACACGCCGATTTCTGGCCGAGCACCCCGTGCCCGAAGACACACGCATCATCGACCTCAGCGACGACCACCGCATCGAAGACGGAACACACGACTTCGTATACGGACTGCCCGAGCTCAACCGCAAACGCATAGTCCGCGGCGCACGACACGTCGCCAACCCCGGGAGCTTCGCCTCAGCCATACTGCCGGCACTCCTGCCGCTGGCCAAGAACCTGCTGATAAACAGCACAGTACACGCTACCGCCATCATCGGAAGCACCGACGAAATCAAACCGGGTCCCACCGCCAACTACTCGTGGCGCAACGACAATGTATCCATATACAAACCCTTCCAGCACCCCCACCTGACCGAAATACGCCGGACACTCTCACAACTACAATCCAGCTTCAATGCCCCCATAGAATTCATCCCCATGCGCGGATGCTTCTCGCGCGGAATACTGGCCGCACTATATCTGGACTGCAAAATATCGCTCGAACACCTGCGCGAACTTTACGAAGACTACTACAGCGACCACAACTTCACCTTCGTCACCGATAAAACGCCCGACCTCAAAGACGTCGTCAACACCAACAAGTGCATACTCCACCTCGACCGAATAGGCGACCGACTACTCGTAACCTCCGTCATAGACAACCTCCTCAAAGGAGCTTCCGGCACAGCCGTCCATAACCTCAACCTCCTCTTCGGTCTCCACGAACGCGTAGGCCTCAACCTCAAGCCCTCCGCATTCTGAAACCAAACCTCATAAGAATTATGGGAACTATGGGAAAAAATGAGAGCAATGCATCACTCCCGGCATTTCCATCGCCATCGCACCCATAACTCCTATTCACTCCCGGCATTCCCACCGCCATCGCTCCCACTATTCCCACTATAACCATTATGGCCAAAGAAAATAAGCCGCGGATGCATTACATGGACCTTCTCAAAGGCATCGCCATATTCATGGTGGTGATGGGACACGTCCTGACCATCTGCATACGCGACATCGACGCCGCCACCATCTTCAAAATCATCGGCGAAGTACACATGCCCATCTTCTTCTTCATCAGCGGATGGTTCACCTACAAAGCCACAGCCGACGGCCGCATACGTCGTCCCGACCTGCGCCGCCGCGCCTTGCAACTCATTGTCCCCATGGTCATAGTCTCCACGCTCTGGGTGCTACAATTCCCCTACAGCGGACTGCGCTCACCCATGGCACCCGGCTTTGAAGGACTATGGACAAGCGAATACAAAAACGGATACTGGTTCACCCCCGTACTCTTCGTCATCATGGCCCTCTACGCCCTGCTTGCCCCCGTGATACTGCGGCGGAGACGCCCCGTACTCGCCATCACCGCCTCCATCGCCATCAGCCTCGCCCTATACGCTGTTATAGCGCACTTTGTACCTATCAAATACATCGGCATCACCTCCGCCCTGCTCATCCTCCAATTCCTCCCCATATTCATGGCCGGAGCCATCGCCCGACAACACCAAGACGACTTCATGCGCCTGATAGCCAACCCACGAGCCGTCACCCTCGCCATACTCGCCGGCATCCCCCTATTCTTCATCGCCGTATGGCCCTGGCGCATCCCCGCCCTCGAAAACATACCCTTCATCGTCCCCACAGCCAAAATGCTCTTCCAATTGGCTCTCGCCATCGTAGCCATGAACATCGCCGTACCATGGTCCGAAACCGCCTACGCCCCCGGACGCACACGCCCCGGACGCTTAGCCGTAATATGGGAATACCTCGGGCGTAAATCACTGGCCATATACCTGTTACACTACTTCTTCCTATTCCCCCTGACCTTCCTGCAACAGCCGGCACGCGACATGGCCCTCTCCATAGTGCCCCTGGCAGTCATCGCCGGCGCCGTCGCAGCCTGCATCATCGCCGTCACCCTCGCCGCCGAGTACCTGCTCAGCCGCAGCCCTCTGACAGCCCGCCTCATCTGCGGCAACTACAACACCATCAGTCCAAAGCAACAACAGCAACAGCAGCAGAAACAATAAGAGCAATAAGAGCAAGGTTGGTGGAAATAATGGGAGCAATGCATCACTCCCATAATTCCCATCGCCCTCATAATTCCCATAATACCCTTATCACCCACTGCGCAGCCTAATTCCACATTATCTTAGCAGTCCGTTGAGATCCATCGAAAAGAACTCCTCAGCGCCGATGCCACCATCTCCAACCACAAAAGCCGCCTGCGGATTAAAACATCTACGGAATTTATCCAGGCCGGTCGTACACTTTTCGGCATTACTCTTGACCTCAATAGCCACAACAACCTCATTCTTGCGCAGCACAAAATCCACCTCATCATTTTTCTCGCGCCAATAAAACACCTCGAAACGCCCCGCAAAAGCCTGACAAATCAGATAAGCTCCCACCCCCGACTCAAAGATATGCCCCCAGGCCTTGCGGTCGGCGATAGCCTGCTCGAAAGACAGAGGACTATACAAAGTCTTCAGCGCGTTGTTATACACCTGCAATTTCGGGATACTTGCCCTACGCCTTGCCATATCGACACCGAACTTCTGAAGACCGCACAGCAAACCGCTCTCGTTCAGCAGATTAATATACCCGGCCAAAGTCGCCGCATTGCCGGCATCCTGCAACATCCCAAGCATCTTGTTCAGTGACAATAAATTACCCGAATATGCAGCGCCAAGCTCGAAAGTCTGGCGCAACAATGCCGGCTTGCTTATCGGAGTATCCATTAAGATATCCTTATTAATGGTGGCATCGATAATAGAAGATTGGATATACTGCCTGAAGCGGTCGAGATCGTCATACAAAAAAGCAGCACCCGGGTAGCCTCCGTAATATATATATTGGTCAAGCGTCACCCCAAAACAGTCATTCATCTCCCGAAAACTCCAATGACTCATACGAATCTCCTCGAAACGCCCCGCCAAAGACTCCGAAAGCCCCCTTCCCAACAATACTCGACTGCTGCCCAACAGAAGCACCCTTATATCGCGGTCGTAGAAAGTGTCATCATCCCACTCCTTCTTGACCACCTCGCTCCAATTAGCGATTTTCTGTATCTCGTCAATGACCAAAACAACACTTTTCCATCCGTTACTGCTCATGAGCGAACGCACAGCAGCCCAGCAATTCGATATCCAGCCGCCGTTAGTCGCCGGAACATTATCCGCCGAATAAAACATATACGGAGCATCCAAATCCTTCAATACCTGCTTCACGACAGTGGATTTCCCGACTTGGCGAGGACCCATTACAACCTGAACAAAGCGTCGCGGCTCCTTCAGACGCCTTGTAATTACTTGATATTCCGCTCTTTTATACATACTACAGAATTTTATGCAGTGCAACATAGAATTTTATGCAGTGCACTGCGTAATTTTACGCACAGCAAAGATAATAAATAATTCCGAAATCACGGCAACCTCACCCACTCATTAAAAATCCCCAGAATACCACAAATCGAAGAAAAAAGAAAATGTTTTTTGCAAAAAAATAAGGCTTGGGATAAAAAAACAGTCCCTCCCGGCACAGGAGGGACTGCATTTTGTTTACTGCTTGGGGGTTCCGTCCGCGTTGAAAAGCGGCAGGGGGGCGAGGGTGATGATGTCCTCGCGCTTGGCGGCGTCGCCTTCCGCGAGGATCGCCATGCGGCCGGCGATGATGCCGCCCGCGCGCTCGACGAGGATCTCCATCGCGTGCAGGGACTCGCCCGTGGAGATGACGTCGTCAAGAATGAGGATGCGCTTGCCGCGCATCTGCTCGGCATCCGCCGTGTCGAGGACGAGGGTCTGCTCCCCGGCGGTGGTAATGGACTGGACCTTGACCTCCAGCACGCCGGTCATGTAAGCCTTGGGCTTCTTGCGCGCGAGAAAATACTTGTTTGCACCGCTCTGGCGCGCCATTTCGTAAAGCAGCGGAATGGCCTTCGCCTCCGGCGCGATGAGGTAGTCATACTCCGGCGCGCGCTTCAGCAGTTCCGCGGCGCAGTGGACCGTGAGCTCGACGTCCCCGAAGATGACGAAGGCGCCGATGAGCAGATCGTCGCTGACAGGGCAGAGCGGCAGCTCGCGCTTTAGTCCGGCGATGTCTATCTCGTATGTCATTTTTTCTATTCCTCCTTGAAAATAAGGCAAATCGGTTTCCAACAGTCCTATTATATTCGGGCGTGCAGAAAAAATCAAGAGTTTTCAAGCGGGAGACCGAGAATCGCGCGGCGCAGCAGATCGAAGGCGTGGCTTGCGCTGAGGGTGCGGATACGCGAGCGGTCGCTCCGCTCGCCGAGGCGCAGGGCGCGCACGGCGTCGCCGCCGGGCGTCGAAAGCCCGACGAACACGGTGCCGACCGGGTTCACCCCGTCGCCGTCCGGACCGGCGAGACCGGTGACGCCGATGCCGTAGTCCGCGCCGAGACGCTCGCGCACGCACACGGCGAGCTGCCGCGCCACCTCCGCGCAGACCGCGCCCTGCGTCTCCAGCACGGCGGGGTCCACGCCGAGGAGCATTTTCACCTCGTTCGTGTAAACGGTGACGCCGCCGCGGAAGGCGGCGGACGCGCCGGGCAGATCCGTGAAGCGCTTCGCAATGAGCCCGCCGGTGCAGCTCTCCGCCGCGGCGAAGGTCTTGCCCCGCTCCGTGAGCAGGCGGAGCACGACGGCCTCCAGTGACGGGACGTCCACGCCGTAAACCTTATCGCCCAGCATCTCGCACACGCGCGCGATGACGGGCGCCATCATCGTCTCGGCGGCGCCGGCGCGCTCCGCCTTCGCCGTCACGCGCAGCCGGACCTCGCCCTCGCTCGCGTAGGGCGCGAGGGTCGGGTTTTGCAGCGCGTCCATCTCCGGGCGCAGCAGCGTCTCGATCGCGCTCTCGCCCATACCGAAGGTCATCAGATTGTGCGAAAAGATCTGCCCGCCGCCGGCTTTGCGCAGAAAGTCCCGCGCGCCGTGGTCCAGCATCGCGCGCAGCTCCTTCGGCGGACCGGGGAGGATGACGACGGTCTTGCCTGCCGCGGTGAAGCCGCAGCCGGGGGCGGTGCCGCAGGTGTTGTAAAACGGCGTGCAGCCGACGGGAAGATAGCACTGCTTGCGGTTGTTTTCCGTCACGGGCAGCCCCTGCGCGGCGAAAAATGCGTCGATGTCCGCGCTTGCGCGACAGTCAAAATACATCTCGCAGCCGAAGGCGCGGCAGACGGTCTCCTTCGTGAGATCGTCGCAGGTGGGACCGAGCCCGCCGGTCGTGATGATGCAGTCGGCGCGCTCCTTCGCCGTCTCCAGCGCGGCGGCGAGGCGCGCGGGGTTATCGCCCACAACGGAGTGCCAGTAGACGTTGATGCCGAGCTCGCTGAGCGCGACGGAGAGGTCGCGCGCGTCCGTGTTCACGATGTTGCCGAGCAATATTTCCGTGCCGACGGAGAGAATTTCCGCGTTCATTCGCCGCCGACCTCCAGTGTGAGGTGCTCCGCGCCGCGGACGGCCTCCTCCACGAGCGCGCCGACGTCCAGCGCGCGCTCGGCTTCCTCCGCCTTCGCGACGGTCGGGCGCAGCTCCGGGTGGCGCGGCGTGAACACTGTGCAGCAGTCCTCGTAGGGCAGGATGGAGGTCTCGAAGGTGCCGATGCGCCGCGCGAGGCGGACGATCTCCTCCTTGTCAAAGCCGATGAGCGGGCGCAGCACGGGCCGGGCGCAGACATTTTCCGTCACTGCCATGGCGGACATGGTCTGGCTCGCGACCTGACCGAGATTTTCGCCCGTGACGAGCGCGCCGCAGCCGTTGTCGGCGGCGATGCGGTCGGCGATGCGCATCATAAAGCGGCGCATGAGAATGGTGAAATAAGCCTCCGGGCACTTATCCCGGATCTCCTCCTGAATATGGGTGAAGGGCACGATGCAAAGGCGCATTCTGCCGCACCACGCGGTGAGCTCCTGCGCGAGCTCGACGACCTTTTCCTTCGCCGCCTCGCTCGTGTAGGGGAAGGAGAAAAAGTGGACCGGGATGAGCCGCACGCCGCGCTTTGCGATCATGTAGCTGCTGACCGGGGAGTCGATGCCGCCGGAGAGCAGCGTCACGGCGCTGCCGTTGCAGCCGACGGGCATGCCGCCCGCGCCGGGCGTCGGCGTGGAGTGGACGTAAGCGGCGAGGTCGCGTACCTCGACGTGGACGGTGAGCTCCGGGTCATGGACGTCCACGGCGGTGTCCGGGAACGCCTCGGCGAGCTCGCCGCCGACATACTGGCTGAGCTGGATGCTCGTCATCGGGAACGCCTTGTCGCTCCGGCGGGTCTCCACCTTGAAGCTTTTTGCCGCGCGCATATCGTCCGCGAGGTATTCGATCGCCTTCGCCGCGATCGCCTCCGCGCTTTTTTCGCAGGCGGCGGCGCGGCTGAGCGCCACGACGCCGAACACGGTCTTCAGCGCGTCGAACGCGCCGTCTAAGTCCGCGTCCGCCTCCGGCTCCACGTAGACCGTGGACTGGATGGCGTAAACGCGGAAAGAGCCGTGGGGCTTTAAGCGGCGGCGGATATTCGCGATGAGCCGCTGCTCAAAGGCGCGGCGGTTCTGACCCTTCAGGACGATCTCGCCCTGCTTGAGCAGTATCATATCGTTCATTTTCGGGGTATCTCCCTTGATTTGTCTTAGTTTCAGTCGGCGAAGAGCAGCCCGTCCAGCACGGACCACGCATAGCCGTAGCTGCCGTCCGCGGTCTCGATTTCAAAGCCGTCGCGCAGGTGGAGCCAGAGCGCGTCAGCGGTTTCCTTGCCGCTCGGCGCGGCGCAGAGGACCCAAGCGTTGTCGTCGGAGCCGAGCAGCGTCAGCTCCGTGCCGATATCGAGGGTGATGGTCTCCGCGGCCTCGTCCGCGCTCGCGCGGGCGGCGGTCGGCTCCAGCACCGTGACGGTCTGGGGCTGGCGGGCGTAATAGACCTCCTCCGCCACGCGGGTGATCTCCCCGTCTTCGAGCCGGTAGCTCGCGTCGCCGAACCATGTCTGGAGCACGGCGTAGCGCAGGTAGCCCTCGATCGTGCCGTCGCCGGGGAAGGTCAGGGGCGTGTCGACGCTGTCCATGCGGATGAGCCCCGGAACGCCGCCGAGATAAGTCAGCGCGCCGTTTTTATAATGGAAAAAGTTTGTGAACGGGTCGTCGCTCGGACCGAGGTCCTGAATGGCAATCTCCAGCGCGCAGTCCGCGTGGTCGATGTCCGTAATCGCCCAATACCCCTCGTCCGGATCGGCGAGCTGGGCGCTGTCAAAGCCGCGGAGCGCGTCCGTGAGGTCCTCGCCGTTCACGGAGAGGCAGGGGCTGCGATAGCCGTATTCGTCCGGCTCGGTGAGGGAGACGCAGACGGTCTCCTCCGCGCCGTCGCCGTCGATGTCCGCCCGCGCCGCCTCGCCGATGGGGAAGGCGAGGGGGTAGGGGCTCGGCGTCTCCACCGGCTCCGGCGTGGGGCTCGGCGTCTCCGCCGAGGGAACGGTGGGCTCCGGCGCGGCGGTCGGTTCGGGGTCAACCTTCTTGCCGCAGGCGGAAAAGAGCGCGAGCAGCATAGTCAGTGATAAAAGAATGGAAATCAGCTTTTTCATGGCGTTATTCTCCTCCTTCAAAGCGATAACTTCGGTACTGTACAGCCTCGGCGATGTGCGCCGGGGCGATCTCCTCGCTTCCGGCGAGGTCGGCGATCGTGCGCGCAACGCGCAGGATGCGGTCATAGCTCCGCGCCGTGAGCCCCAGCGCGTCGAACGCGCCGCGCATCAGCTCCTCGCATTCGGGGCTCAGCGCGCAGTGGCGCTGCATCTCCTTCGGCTGCATATAGGCGTTGCAGCTCGTGGCGCTTTCGGCAAAGCGGGCGTGCTGGCGCTGCCGCGCGGCGTTGACGCGCGCGCGGATGGCGGCGGAGGACTCCCCGGCGGGCTTGGCTTTGAGCTCGTCAAAGTCGAGCGAGGGGACCTCCACGATGATGTCGATGCGGTCGAGCAGGGGACCGGAAACGCGGCTGTGGTACTGGCGCACGGAGCTCGGCGAGCAGGTGCAGCGCCCGCTCGGATGGCCGTACCAGCCGCATTTGCAGGGGTTCATGGCGCAGACGAGCATAAAGCGGCTCGGATAAGTGTAGCTGCCCGCGGCGCGCGAGATGGTGAGCCGTCCGTCCTCGAGCGGCTGGCGCAGCACCTCCAGCGTCTCGCGGGAAAATTCCGGCAGCTCGTCCAAAAACAGAATCCCGGTGTGGGCAAGGCTGATCTCGCCGGGGCGCGGGTTGCTGCCGCCGCCGCTCATCGCCACGGAGGACACCGTGTGATGCGGAGAGCGGAAGGGACGCTGGGTGACGACGGGGCTCTCCGCCCCGGTGTTGCCCGCGACGGAGTGGATCTCCGTCGCCTCGGTCATCTCCTCGCGGCTCATGTCCGGCAGAATGCCGGGCAGACGCTTCGCGAGCATGCTTTTGCCGGAGCCCGGCGGACCGATGAGCAGCACATTGTGTCCGCCCGCGGCGGCGACCTCCAGCGCGCGCTTTACGTTGTCCTGCGCCTTCACGTCGGAGAAATCCGGCACCGGAAGCGCGAGCGCGGAGAGGTCCGGCTCCGCCGCCGGGGGGATGGGAACGTCGCCGCAGAGGTGGGCGAGCAGCTCCGGCACGGTTTTGACGGGGTAGACCGTCACGCCCTCGGCGAAGGCTGCCTCCGCCGCGTTCGCCGCCGGGACATAGAGGGAGCGGATGCCCTGCCGCGCAGCGGCGAGCGCCATCGGCAGCGCGCCGTGGATGGGGCGCAGCTCTCCGGTGAGGCTGAGCTCGCCGAGAAACGCCGCGTCCGCGGGCAGACGCTTTAAGTCCCCGCTGCATTGCAGGATTCCGAGCAGGATCGGCAGGTCGTAGAGCGTGCCTGCCTTGCGCGTATCCGCCGGGGCAAGGTTGATGGTGAGGCGGCTGACGGGGTATTTCAGTCCGCTGTTTTTAATTGCGGCGCGCACGCGGTCGCGCGCTTCCTTCACCGCCGCGTCCGGCAGACCGACAAGGTCAAAGCCGGGCAGACCGTTGGAAAGAAAGCACTCCACGCGCACCTCATAGCCCCCGATGCCAAGCAGCCCAAGGGAGCGGACGCAGGATACCATAATGAGCCTCCTTTTGTGGGATTAGTCTAAAAAGCCTCGCAGAGTTTGCGGCGCGCACGCCGCAAATAAGGTCCAATTATTTTTCGGCGCGACCTGTGCGTGCCGAAAAATACTCTGCGCGGAGGGAACGTGC
>CALJDB010000249.1 GCA_938023775.1 uncultured Clostridia bacterium | reverse complement strand
TATTAAGTTTTAGCGCCCGCAGGCGCGTTCAAATTTACTCCGCCGCTTCGCACCGTACCAGCACACGATGAGCGCTGTCGGCTGTGCAGGTGAAGAGCGTCAGCGGGTAGTCGCTGGGGAGAGCGGCGGCATTGGTGCCGGGGACGGTCTCTACGGCGGCTACGGTGAAGCTGCGGGTCACGCCCGCGGCGTCGGTCAGCTCCACCGCCGTGCCGGGCTCGATGGTCCAGAGGCAGCGGAAATGGCTGCGGTAGCTATGGCCCAGAATGACGAGGTCGCCCTCGGCGAGCGAGCCGGAATAGCGGCAGGGCGCGGCGGTCAGGAGCGGGTAGCTCCAGTCGCTCATCACCGGCAGGGCAACGCCCAGCGCGGGGATACGCAGCACACCGAGCAGCGAATATTCGCCGAGCATTACGGTCTCACCCGCGGGCGCGGACGGCTCGCTCTCCACAGGGGCGGCGGGCTCCGGCTCCGGGACCGTCACGGAGAGCTGCGGCGCGCTCCAGCGCAGCTCCAGCTCCGCGAGCAGCGCCTCGCTCGTCTCCCCGGCGAGACGGTCCTCGCCGCGGTAAGTCCAGAGCACCGCTCCCGCGCCGAGCGCAAGGGCGAGCGCGAGCGCGAACAGGTGCCACGCGCGGCGGCGCTTCCGCCGCTCCCATACGCCGAGGGCGAGCAGCGCGAGCGCACCGGCGGCGAGGAGCGCGACCGGCAGCGGGTCCTGCCCCGTCTGGGGCAGCTTGCCTTCGTCGATGGGGCTCATCGTGGGCTCCGGGCTCGGCTCCGGCGGCACGTCCGTCGGGCTTGGGGTCGGGACCGGGGTCGGTTCGGGCGTCGGAGTCGGGGTCGGCACGGGTTCGGCGGGCTCGGCTTTGGGGCGGCTCGTCACGTCATAGCGCGTGCTGCCGCCGACGCGGAGCGGGATCGAGACGAGAAAGCTCGGAAACGTCAGCTCCTGTCCGGCGCGGCAGACGACGAGATAAGTTCCCTCGGCGAGCTCGCCGAAGCGCAGCACGCCGCGCGCGTCCGTCGCGCCCTCGGCGTCGGCTGGGATGGACTCCGCCGCGGCGTAAGCGGCGAGGGTGCGCGCGTTTTCGGCGGCGTCCCGCTCGCGGGCGAGGCTCTCCGCGCTGACGCCCGCGCCGGAAAACGCCGCGACGTCCACGCGCCAGAGCGCGGCGGCGACGCCCTCCACGGGTGCGTCGGCGTCGTCCGTCAGCTTGATCCGGAGCGAGCCGGCGGCGGCGAGCGCCGGGTCGCTCAGCAGCAGCGCAAGGGCGAGCAGCGCCGCGAAAAATTTCAAACGTCGCATGCCGCGCCTCCTCTCCCCCGCCGCCGCGCGAGCAGCGCCGCGAGCGGCAGCGCGACGAGCGCGAGCGCCGACGCACCGATGAGCGCCGCGAGGCGCCCGTCATAGACCTTCAGCTCGTTCGGCAGCTCCAGGCTGCCGCCCTCGGACGCCGACGCGCCGCTTATCACCCGCGTTCCGCGGACGAGCAGCCGGTGAGAATTGATGCCGTAGGGCGTGCAGGTCAGGAGCGTTACAAAGTCCTCCCCCTCCTCGACGGCGAGCAGGGAGAAATCCCCCGGCTCCACGACGGCGATGCGGTCAACGCGGTAAGTCAGCGTTTCGCCGAGGACGTGGAGACGGAAAACGTCGCCGCGCTCCAAGCGGTCGATGTTCGTCAGCAGCTCGCTGCTGGGCAGCCCGCGGTGGCCGGAGAGCACGCAGTGGGTGCTCTCGCCGCCGACGGGCAGGCTGCTCCATTCGAGATGTCCGACGGAGCGCTGGAGCGTCTCGCTCTCCGTGCCGTGGCGGACGGGCAGCGTGACGCCGAGGGCCGGGATCTGGAGATAACACATCACGTCGCTGCCCTCGGCGAGGAGCGCGGCGGCGTAATCGTCCGCCATCTCCTCCGGCAGCGCATAAGGTGAATTCCGGTCCAGCAGCGCGTGGTTATAGCCCTCCGCCGCGGCGCGCAGCCGCTCCTGCTCCTCCGCCTGAAGAAGCGAAACGGAGTCGCTGTAGCCGAGGATGCTCTTCGCCTGACGCACGGTGTTCCAGTAGTTGCTGAGCGACGGATAAAGCAGCAGCGCGAGACCGAGGAGAAAGATCGCCCCGATCGCCGCCGCAGTCAGCCAGCGCCGCTGTTTTTTCATTTATCCGTCACGCTCCTTTCCTTTTTTAAGCCTCCCCTGTGCAAGGGGAGGTGGCGCGGCGAAGCCGCGACGGAGGGGTTGTAAGCTACCGAAAACGCCGAGCCCGGATGTTCCGGTAGCTTACAACCCTCCAGTCAGCCTTCGGCTGACAGCCTCCCTTGCACTTCGGAGGCCTTTAAAAGGTGCCGCTTCGCCGCAGCGACAGGACTTTTTGACGCTTTTACTTTACAACAACATTCTCTTCCCCAAACCGCTCCTTCAGCTCCTGCACCAGCGCATTGTGGATCAGACAGCCGGTGGTTCGCTGTTTTTTCAGGTCGGCGAAATACTGGACCATTGTGTCCTCGCCGGGGAACATTTCGAGCAGGAGGTCGATGCGGCGGAGGGCGGCGGCGTCGTCGCTGCGGAGCTTGACGAAGAGCTTTTTCTTCGACGGCTCCGGCGCGCCGGGGACGGGGTAGAGGTCGCTGAGGGGGCGGATGGAGTCGACCGTGATCTGCGGCTCCTTCTCGTCGCGGACGGAGATGCGCCCGCGGACCAAGATCGCTGCTCCGTCGCGCAGGTAAGCCCCGCCGCCGTCGAGCGCGCGCTGGAACACGACGAGCTCCAGGTGCCCGCTGTCGTCCTCGATCGTGACGTAAGCCATGAGGGAATTATTTCGCGTCGTGCGCGTTTTGTAGCTGCCGATGATACCGGCGACGGTGACGTATTCCCCGTCGTGGAAGCGCTCCGGTCCGCCGTCTCCGGCGAAGTCGCGCAGGATGTCGCCGATGGGCGTCGCGCCCAGCTTTTTCACCTTGTCGCGGTAATCGTCCATCGGGTGGCCGCTGAGGTAAAGCCCGGTCATCTCGCGCTCCATCGCCATCAGCTCGCGGCGGTCAAATTCCGGCACGTCCGGCAGCCGCATCGGCTCCGGACCGTCCCCGTCGTCGCTCATGCCGAACATGTCGAGCTGACCGGCGACATTTTTGCGCCCGGCGGAGGCGACGCCGTCGAGCACGTCGTCGAGCACCTGAAGCAGTGCGCGGCGGCGATAGCCGAGGGAATCGAAGGCGCCGGCGCGGATGAGGCTCTCGATGGCGCGGCGGTTGAGATCCTGCCCGTACATGCGGGTGCAGAACTCGTCGAGCGCGGTGAAGCGGCCGTTCCGCGTGCGCTCCGCCATGAGCGACTGGACGAAGCCTCTGCCGACGTTTTTCACCGCGGCGAGCCCGAAGCGCAGATTCTCGCCCGCGACGGTGAAGTCCGCGTCGGACTCGTTGATGTCCGGCGGGAGCAGGCGGATGCCCATCTCGCGGCACTCCGCGATGTAGCCCGCGACCTTGTCGCTCCAGTCGAGCACGCTCGTGAGCAGCGCCGCCATATATTCGCGCGGATAGTGGCACTTCATATACGCCGTGCGGTAAGCCACGATCGCGTAGCTCACGGCGTGGGCTTTGTTGAAGGCGTAGTTTGCGAAGTCGTTGATCTCGTCGTAGATGCTCTCGGCGACGTCTTCGGGAATGCCGTTGGCTTTGCAGCCGACGATCCCGCGTTCCGGGTCGCCGTGGACGAAGGCGGTGCGCTCGCGCGCGACGTCCTTGGCTTTTTTCTTGCTCATCGCGCGGCGGATCATGTCCGCCTGACCGAGCGAGTAGCCCGCGAGACGGCGGAAAATTTCGATGACCTGCTCCTGATAGACGATGCAGCCGTAAGTGACGCTGAGGATGCCCTCCAGCAGCGGGTGCTTATACGTCACCTTCGCCGGGTCGCCCGCGCAGGCGAGGAAGCGGGGGATGGACTCCATGGGACCGGGGCGGTAGAGCGCGATGATGGCGGTGATGTCCTCAATGCTCTTGGGCTTTAAGCCGACACAGACGCCGGTCATGCCGCTGCTTTCGAGCTGGAACACGCCGCTCGTGCGTCCTGCCTGGAGCATGGCGAACACGGCGGGGTCGTCCTCCGGGACGGACTCGACCGCGAAATCCGGCGTGTGCCGCCGGACGAGCTGGACCGCGTCGTCGAGCACGGTGAGGTTGCGCAGACCGAGAAAGTCCATTTTGAGCAGCCCCAGCTCCTCGAGCGTCGTCATCTGGTACTGCGTGACGACGGACTCGTCGTTTTTCGCGAGGGGGACGTATTCGTAAACGGGCCGTTTCGTGATGACGACGCCGGCGGCGTGGGTGGAGGCGTGGCGCGGCATGCCCTCCAGCGCGCGGGCGGTGTCGATCATTTTGCGGATGCGCTCGTCGCCCTCATAGAGCTCCTTGAGCTGCTTGCTGATCGTGAGCGACTCCTGAATGGTGATGTGCAGCGCGTTCGGCACCGCCTTGGCGCACTGGTCCGTCTCCGCATAGCTGACGCCCATAACGCGCCCGACGTCGCGGATGGCGTTTTTGGCTGCCATGGTGCCGAAGGTGACGATCTGGGCGACGTGGTCCGCGCCGTATTTGCGCGCAACATAGTCGATGACCTCCTGCCGGCGGCGGATGCAGAAGTCCATGTCGATATCCGGCATGGTGACGCGCTCCGGGTTCAGAAAGCGCTCGAAATAGAGACTATATTTGATCGGGTCCACGTCCGTGATGGAGAGGCAGTAGCTGACGACGCTGCCGGCGGCGCTGCCGCGTCCGGGACCGACGGGAATGCCGCGGCGCTTCGCGTAGCCCACGAAGTCCGACACGATCAGAAAGTAATCCACAAAGCCCATGCGGGCGATGATGCCCAGCTCATAGTCGAGCTGCCGCCGCGCCTCCGGACGGTCCGGATAGCGCTTTTCCAGCCCGGCGAGGCAGAGCTTTTTCAGGTAGGAAAAACTGTCCGTCTCGCACTCCGGGAGCTGAAATTCGGGCAGATGATAGTGACCGAATTCAAAGTCGAAGCTGCATTTTTCCGCGATGCGCGCCGTGTTTTCCATCGCGTCCGGGCGTTCGGGCAGCAGCGCTGCCATCTCCGCTTCATCTTTTAGATAGAACTCCTGCCCCTCGAACTTCATGCGCCCCGGCTCGTCCATCGTCTTGCCGGTCTGGATGCAGAGCAGAACGTCCTGCGCCGCAGCATCCTCCCGGCGGAGATAGTGCGCGTCGTTCGTGAGCACGATGGGGATGCCGGTCTCCTCGTTTAAGCGCAGCAGACCGTTCATCGCGCGGCGCTCGTCCAAAATGCCGTGGTCCTGAATTTCGAGGTAAAAATCCTCGCCGAAAAGCGCGTGCAGCTCCTCCGCGCGCGCCTTCGCCGCCTCGTATTCGCCGCGGACTATCTTCTGCGGGATGTCCCCGGCGAGGCAGCCGGAGAGACAGACGAGCCCCTCCGCGTGGGCGTGGAGCAGCTCCCAGTCGATGCGCGGCTTGCTGTAAAAGCCCTCCAGAAAGCCCATGGAGACGAGATAGCAGAGGTTGCGGTAGCCCGTCTCGTTTTTGCAGAGCAGCACGAGGTGGGTGTAGTCGCCGTCGAGACTGTGCTCCCGATCCGTGCGCCGCCGGGGGGCGACGTAGACCTCGCAACCGATGATGGGCTTTACGCCCGCCTTCTGGCACGCCTTATAAAACGCAACCGCGCCGTACATAACGCCGTGGTCCGTGATTGCGAGCGCCGTCTGCCCTAATTCCGCCGCGCGCGCCGGCAGCTCCTCCACGCGGCATGCGCCGTCAAGCAGGCTGTATTCGCTGTGGACATGCAGATGGACAAAGGACATAAGGCGTGGCCTCCTTTTTGGGATTTTTTACGCTGTAAGGCGCTCACTTGAAAGCCTCCCGAAGTGCAAGGGGAGGTGGCGCGGCGAAGCCGCGACGGAGGGGTTGTAAGCTACCGAAAACGCCGAGCCCGGATGTTCCGGTAGCTTACAACCCTCCAGTCAGCCTTCGGCTGACAGCCTCCCTTGCACTTCGGAGGCCTTTAAAATTGCGGGATTGATCTACTCACCCAGCTCCGAGACATCGAGTGTCATCAGTTTCCGCATCCAATGGTTGATGCAGCTCTTGCTCACCGGCGGGTCGGCGAGCATCGCGAGGTCGGCAAGACTCGCCTCCGGGTTCGCGACGCGGAGGAGCGCTGCCTGCGCGGGTCCGGCTGGGAGGTTTTCGATGCCGACGGCGCGGTCAAGCTCCCGGATGCGGTCGAGCTGGGCTTGGGCGGCGGAGACGATCTTGTCCGCGTTCGCGCTGTCGCAGTTGACGCGGCGGTTCACCGCGTTGCGCATGTCCTTCTCCACCTTGGCGCTCATCAGCTCCATCGCCGCGTTCGGCGCGCCGATGGTGGTCAGGAAATCCTCGATCGCCTCGGACTGCTTGAAATAGGTCACATAGTGCCCGGCGCGGACGGTGTCCTTCGGCGAAAAGCCCATCTCCAGCAGCAGCGTGAACGCCTCGGCGGAGACGCTTTTGTGGTCCGTCACGAGCTCTAAATGATAGCGCTTTTCCGGGTCCGTGACGCTGCCGCCGGCGAGAAACGCGCCGCGGATGAACGAGGCGCGGCAGCAGTCCTCCTCCAGCAGACCGAAGTTGATGTGGTGGGCGAAATTGGTCTCCGCGTCATAGCCGAAGCGGGCGAATATGGCGCGGATGCGTGCCGGGTCCGTCACCGTGAGCACGGTCTTGCCGCCGCTCGACGCGCCGACGGAATCGAAGGGGAAGCCGAAGGCGCGCTTCCAGAGCCGCGGGAGCCGCTGGGCGAGCTCCGGGCAGGCGGTGACGATGCGCACCTCCCGCGCGGTGAAGCAGTTGGCATAGAGCAGCACGCCGTAAGCCTCCGCCGCGGCGCAGCAGGGGCGGGAGACGGCGGCGCGGCAAAGCTCCGCCTTGACGCTGCCGGAAAATGACATGGTGTGGTTCTCCCTCCCTCGAAAAGTTTTATCCGAATGGTTTATCGGTTTGCTAAAAAAAGCCTCGCTTAAGTTCGCCGGCGCACCGGCGAATAAAGTCCAATCCATTTTTCGGCGCGACACGTGCGTGCCGAAAAATACTCATCGGCTCGCAAACGTGCGTTTGTGCGCCAAGGGCGCGCAAATCGTGCGCTGCAGCGAGCCGCAGCCTTTTCAAACGGGAGCCCAACGAAGTGGGTCCCGTTTGATGCTTTTATTTCTCGATATCGCGGTTCACGAGCTGGGCGTCGCCGCCCTTGGCGCGGACGGCGCTGCAGAGCGCGTCCGCCACGGCGACAGAGCGGTGGCGTCCGCCCGTGCAGCCGACGGCGACGGTCAGCGAGTGCTTGCCCTCCTCAACGTACTGCGGCAGCAGGAACTCCAGCAGCTCCGTCACGCGGCGGAGAAACTCCCGCGCGGTCTCATACTGGAAGATAAAGTCCCGCACGGGCGCGTCCAGCCCCGTCTTGTCCCGCAGCGCGGCGACGTAGTACGGGTTCGGCAGAAACCGCGCGTCGAGCACCATGTCCGCCTCGATGGGCAGACCGTATTTGAAGCCGAAGCTCATCACCGTCACCTGAAGCGTGCGCTTCGCGCCCTCGTCGGAGAACAGGCGGAACAGCTCGCTCTGGAGCTGACCGAGCGTTAAATTGCTCGTGTTGATCACATAGTCGGCGTTGTCGCGCAGCCGTTCGAGCCGCCGGGATTCCAGCGCGACGGCGGCGCCGATGCTGCCCGCCTCCGCCTGAAGCGGGTGGGGGCGGCGCGACTCCTTATAGCGCTTGATGATCGTCGCCTCGTCCGCCTCAACGTAGAGGATCTCGTACTCGCAGCCGAGCTCCCAGAGCTTGTCGAGCGAGGCAAAGATCGCGTCCACGCCGCCGGCGTCGCGGATGTCCGTCACGAGCGCGACCTTTTCGTAGCGGCCGCCCATACCCATGCAGAACTCTGCGAGCTTCGGCAGCAGCGCGGCGGGCATATTGTCCACGCAGTAAAAGTCCATGTCCTCCAGAACGTCCGCCGTGCGGGTCTTTCCCGCGCCGGACATGCCGGAGATGATCAGGAATTTCATCGCTTTTCCTCCGTAAAAAAAGATGGTCAGAAGCCGAGGAAGCGCACCTCGGGCTGGAGCTCCACGCCGTATTTTTCCAGCACGCGGCGCTGCACCTGAGCCATCAGCGCCTTCACGTCCGCCGCGGTCGCGCCGCCGCGGTTGACGACGAAGCCGGCGTGCTTTTCGCTCACCTGCGCGCCGCCGACGGCAAGCCCCTTGCAGCCCGCGCCGTCGATCATCGCGGCGGCGTAGCCCGTCGCCGGGCGCTTGAAGGTGCTGCCCGCGCTCGGCAGGCTGAGCGGCTGGCTCGCGCTGCGCTTTTCCCAGAGCTCCGCCATACGCGCGGCGATGGCGTCCGGCGCGTCGGGGCGCAGCCGGAGCGCGGCGCCGAGGACAATCTCCCCGCTGTCTGAAAACCGGCTGTGGCGGTAAGCAAAGCCCGGCTCCGCCGTCTCGCGGACCGCGCCCGCCGCATCTAAATAGCGCACGGAGACGACGACGTCCTTCATCTCGCCGCCGTAAGCCCCGGCATTCATGAGAATGCCGCCGCCCAGCGAGCCGGGGATGCCGTGGGCAAATTCCAGTCCCGCGAGCCCCTGCTCGCGCGCAAAAACGGCGAGCCGCGCGAGCGTCACGCCCGCCCAAGCGGAAACGCAGTCCCCCTCGCGGCGGAGCGAAGCGGGATCGTCCGCGAGCTGGACGACCGCGCCGGGAAAGCCGCCGTCGCTCACCAGAAGGTTGCTGCCCCTGCCGATGACGGCATAGGGCACGCCCTCGCGCCGCAGCAGCGCGAGCAGCGCCGCCAGCTGCGCCTCGTCCGAAACGCGGCAGAACGCCGCGGCGGCGCCGCCGATGCGGAACGAGCAGTGGCGGCTCATCGGTTCGTTTTCCAGCGCGTCCAGCCCCGGCAGGGCGGCGCGCAGCATCTGGCAGAGATTTTCCATATCAGTTGAGCTCCGGATCGTCGCCCTCGTCGTCCTGACCGAGCGAGCCGTCGTGGCGTTTCAAAAACTCCTTCGCGGTGTTGTAGCCAAGCTTTTTCTGGCGGTTGTTCATCGCGGCGACCTCCAGGATGATGGCGAGGTTCCGCGCCGGGGCGACGGGAATCGTCACCTTCGGGAGGGTCACACCGAGATAGGCGACGGTCTCGTCCTCCAGCCCCATGCGGTCATACTCCGTGCCCTCGTCCCAGCGGACGAAGTTTACCACGAGGTCGATCTTGCAGATGGGCAGCACGGAGCCGACGCCGTAGAGCCGCCGGATGTCGACAAGTCCGAGCCCGCGGAGCTCCATCAGGTAGCGGATCATCTTCGGCGCGCAGCCGTCGAGCACGTTGCGGCTGCGCTTATGCAGCTCCACCGCGTCGTCCGCGACAAGACGGTGGCCGCGCTTGACGAGCTCGAGCGCGACCTCGCTCTTGCCGATGCCGCTCTCGCCTGTGATGAGCAGACCCTCGCCGTGGACCTGCACGAGCACGCCGTGGATCGTGGCGCGCGGGGAGAGATACTTGCGCAGCGTGCCGATGAGCTGGGCGATGACCTCACTGGTGTCCACGTCCGTGCTGAGCAGCGTCACGTCATACTTGCGCGCCGCCTCGACCATCTCCGTGGGGGGGATGACGCGGTGGCAGACGACCATGGCGGGGATGCGCTCGGAGAAAAGACGGTCGAGGACCTCCGCGCGCAGCTCTTCACCGAGCGTCAGCCAGAACGCCTGCTCGCTCTTGCCCCAGACATGGATGCGCTCGCGCTGGAAATAATCATAAAAGCCGATGAGCTGGAGCGAGGGGCGGCTCACGTCGTAATTTGAGATCGTTACGGACTCAT
>CALJDB010000248.1 GCA_938023775.1 uncultured Clostridia bacterium | reverse complement strand
CGCCCCGCAACCTGTTCTCTGGCTACAATTTCTGGATGGCCTGCTCTACCCGGAGGACATTCCCACCTTGCAGGAATATATCGGCTACTGCCTGATTCCCAGCAATAAGGGGCAACGCATGATGGTGATTAAGGGAAACGGTGGTGAAGGAAAATCACAGATCGGTGCTGTGCTGGTTGCGCTTCTCGGCAGCAACATGAAGGATGGCAGCATCGGCAAAATTTCTGAAAACCGCTTTGCCCGCGCCGACCTGGAACACATTCTGCTGTGCGTGGATGATGATATGCGGATGGAAGCTCTGCGCCAGACCAACTATGTAAAATCCATTGTCACCGCACAGGGCAAGATGGATTTGGAACGCAAAGGCAAGCAGAGTTATCAGGGTTGGATGTTCGCCCGATTGCTGGCATTCAGCAACGGTGATCTGCAAGCCTTGTATGACCGCAGTGACGGATTTTATCGCAGACAGCTTGTGCTGACCACCAAGGAAAAGCAGGTGGACAGAGCTGACGATCCTGATCTTGCAGAGAAGATGAAAGCTGAAGCCGAGGGTATCTTCCTGTGGGCATTTGAAGGCTTACAGCGGCTTGTTGCCAACAACTTTAAGTTTACGGAGAGTGACCGTATCCGGGAAAACCGGGAAGCGGTCAAGCGTGACAACAACAATATCTTTGATTTCATGGATTCCGAGGGATACATCCAGCGTAAAGCGGATGCGTCCATCAGTTCCAAGGATTTCTATGAAATCTACCGGATGTGGTGCGAGGAAAACTCCCTTGCACCGCTGAAAGCCCGCAGCTTCAGCGACGCCATGATTGCCAATGCCAAGAAATTCAATCTGGAGCATTGCAACAACATCACCAACTCAGCCGGACGGCGGGTGTGGGGATTCATGGGAGTGGAAGCCATTGCACGACCTCATATAAATGGGTTTTACGGAGATTCGCCGTGTACGTACGTACCGGAGGACATTCCGGAGGAATGGCGGCAGGTCGAATAAATCCCATTGCTGGTACGTATGTACGCAGCAAAAGAGCGTGAAACGCTTGTTATAGAAACAGCACACATCCTCTCGTTCGGGCTGTTTCTATGTCCACAGGCTTTTGAAAAAGTGTCTGTGGACACCGGCTGCAAGAGGAAGTTGACACAGAACAGCTTCATGCAGACGGGCTGACCATGGGAAAAGGCGCAGACATTTTCGCCTTGGTCAGCAGAGGTCACCGCAGTGACCGCATTCCCCCTCGGGAGAGCCCTCGGAGAGCCCACGGCACTTTGCAGCCAGTATGGATGAAAGTGTCATAGTGGGTTATTACACTTTGAAAAAGTGCCTCTCCGTAGTTCTCCGCTGTCTGCAAATCTCAAAGAAAGGAAACGCCAATGGCAAGAAACGATGGAATAGACCGTACCGTAGCCAGAAATCAGGACTTGGGAAACCCGGCAGATGTGGCAAAGGTACAGGAACACAATGAGCGTGAAAAGGACAGCTACAGCAATCAGGACATCGTGCCGGAACGCACTTCTCTGAACGTCCATTTCAAAGCACCCACGGACGATTATGTAAAAATGTTTGAGCAGATGGAACAAGACGGCGTGATCTCCACCAGAGGTCTGAAACCGGATGCCGTCAAATACGGCGAGCTGGTTTTCGATGTGAACTCCGCTTATTTCTACAATCATGGCGGCTATGAATTTGCGAAACAGTTTTATGCCGATGCCTACAAAGCTGCTGCGGAGATCGTAGGTGGTGAGCAGTATATCCTCTCCGCTGTGATGCACGCCGATGAGCGCAACCGAGCAATGTCCGAAGCTTTGGGCGAAGATGTGTACCACTACCACCTTCATGTGGTTTATATCCCGGTGGTGGAAAAGCAGATACTTTGGTCGAAGCGATGCAAGGATGAAGCCCTCCGGGGAACCGTTAAGGAGGTCATCACACAGGTCAGCCGCAGTAAGAAATGGGAGTCCAAGCCGGTGCTTGGCGAGGACGGAAATCCCATGCTCAACGCAAAAGGGAAAAAGATTTTGAAGTCATCCTACAGTGTGTTGCAGGATGACTTTTTTCATGCTATGCGCTCTGCCGGATATACCGATGTGGAGCGTGGAGAGCGTGGCAGCACCGAGGAACATCTGACAGTGACACAGTTCAAGGTTCAGGCTGAACAGCAGCGTTTGGAAGCTATGACCGGACAGGTGGCACAGGCGGAGCGGGGGTTGGAGAATGCCAAAGCTGCCACGGAGAAACAGAAAAAGAAACTGGAAGCTCTGCAAAAGGAAACCAAAACAGCAAAGACCGTTGCTCTGACGGTGCAGGAGATTGAAACGATGGGAAAGAAAGCCACATTCGGAAATAATATCACGCTGACACCGGATGAATGCGACACGCTCAAACGCTATGCGGTCAACGGCATTATCGCCAATGCTGACAACAAGCGCTTGAAGGAGAAACTGGCTTCCGCTGAAAAGACGGTTTCCATCTGGAAGCAGCGGTATGAAGCGGTAAACGAAAAATATATGGAACTGAAACAGAAAGCCCAGCCTTTTCTGGATGCACTGGAAATTGCATCCGAAAGGGTTCGGGCTTTTATCAATTCTATCCTCATCAGAGGAAAGGAAACACAGGAACACGAACACCCTGCCCGGAAGCGTGGACAGGATATGGAACTTTGATGGAGGAATCGCCTATTGAAGAAATATTATGAAGAAGCGAAATATAATGCGGCATTTGACCGCTGTGTGGATGTTATGAGCCAGATGCTCCAGAAATATGGACATCAGGTTTTGGATAAATTGGAACAGGACGCTCCGCAGGAAGTGGAGCATTCCGAGGAAAGTAATCAAGCGCAGCTTCTGACGGATAAGGCTGCATAAAATTTGCAATTTACACGTTGCGTATTCGCTATGGCTATGCTATAATGATTACGCAACGTGTATTTTTTGCTTTTGTGGAGAAAAGACGGATGGATTGTAAAAACAGAATTATTAAGTTGCGTGAAAGCACAGGACTGAACCGGAAAGATTTTTGCAAGCTCGTCCATATTCCTTACCGGACTATGACCGAGTGGGAATTGGACAACCGCCATGCACCGGATTATGTGCTGTGGCTTTTGGAGTATTATATCCGCAACGAAGGACTTGTGGTAAAAGAAATGAATGAGGGAGGTGGAGATTCTGAAAAAGAAACAACTTAAATGCTATCTTTATACAAGAGTGTCCACCTCGATGCAGGTTGACGGATACAGCTTGGATGCCCAGCGTGACAAGCTGCGGAAGTATGCGGCATACGAGGATATGATTATTGCCGGGGAGTATTCTGACGAAGGCTTTTCCGGCAAGAACATTCAAGGGCGGCAGGAGTTTCAACGGATGCTGAATGACATCCAGGACGGCAAAGATGATGTTTCTTATGTGTTGGTCTTTAAGCTGTCCCGATTTGGCAGAAATGCAGCGGACGTTCTGAATTCTTTGCAACTCATGCAGGATTTCGGTGTCAATCTGATCTGCGTGGAGGATGGCATTGACAGCTCCAAGGATGCAGGAAAGCTGATGATCTCTGTGCTGTCTGCGGTGGCAGAGATTGAGCGAGAAAATATCCGCACACAGACAATGGCAGGACGGGAGCAAAAGGCTCGTGAAGGCAAATGGAACGGCGGTTTTGCTCCCTATGGATACAAACTGGAAAACGGAAACCTTGTCATTGCAGAGGATGAAGTGGAAGTTATCCGAGTAATCTATGATCGTTATATTCATACAAACGAGGGTGTTGCAGGAGTTGCAAAATATCTGAACCGCAATGGTTATACTAAGAAACTAAGACAGAATAATACCATTCCGGGATTTTCAAGAGATTTTGTGAAAAATGTATTGTACAATCCTGTTTATATGGGAAAGATTGCTTACGGCAGACGAAGAACTGAAAAGAAACAGGGTACAAGAAACGAGATGCACGTGGTTGAGCAGTCGGAGTTTCCGGTTTATGAAGGACAGCACGAAGCTATCATTTCTGAAGAGGATTGGTATCTGGCACAGGAAAAGCGCAAGATCAATTCCTTTAAGCGGGAAAAGGTCAACAATCCAGACCACGCACACATCCTGTCCGGTATCTTGAAATGCCCATGCTGCGGAAAGAGTATGTACGGCAATATTGCCAAGGCTCATAGCAAGGACAAGAAAACACGGTATTATTACTACTGCAAAAATACGGTTACGCCGACGGGACATGAGTGCAGCTTCCGGCTGAATATCGAGCAGACGGAAATCAACAAATTTGTGGCGAAGGTCATCTCCGCTATGGTCAGCAATCCCCGATTTATAGAAGCAATTCAAGCGAAAATTGGAACGGCGGTTGATACAGAGGATATGGAAAAGCAGATCGCCGTTCTGCAAGGACAGCTAAAGCAAGCCTTTGGAACGAAAAGCCGCTTGGAGCGTCAGATGGATACCTTGGACATCAACGATGCCCACTATGACAGAAAAATTTTGGATTTGCAGCGCCGATATGATGAACAGTATGATACGATAGAAGAAATCGAAGTTCAGATTGGCGAATTGCAAAGTCAGATCCGCAGCATCCAGCAGGAGAAGATTTCCGGTGACAATATCTATCGCTTGTTGCTGGCATTTGATGAAGTCTACCATTCCGCAACGGAAGCAGAACAGAAAGAGTTTATGAAAGCCTTTATCGAGCGAATTGAGATGTTCCCGGAAAAGAGAAAAGACGGAAGCTGGATAAAGAAGATCGTATTCAATTTTCCTGTGCCTGTTGATGGTGAGGAAGTGAAAGAACTTCCCTTGGAAACTGAAACAACTGTTGAGTGCGTGTGTCTGCTGGAAAAATAAGAAACGGAGAAGCACAATGGAGATCAGGCAATACACGAAAGACCGCATCCCCGATGTTCTGCGCTTTGAGCGCGAGCTGCGCGCCGAGGAGGACTTCTGGGGCTGGGAGATCGACGAAAAATACATCGCCGCCGTGACCGCGAGCTTTGACGATCCGGCGTTTGCCGGTTCCCTCTCCCTGCTCGCTTACTTAGACGGCAAGGTCGTCGGAAGAATCGACTCCACCGCCGTTTGCAGCCATTTCGACGGCTCCAGAAAGGCGTATCTGGACTGGATCTGCGTCATCAAAAGCTATCGTCACGCGGGCGTCGCACAGGCGCTCATGCAGACCCTGCGCCAAGAGCTGAAAGCCCGCGGCGCGGACACCCTCGTCGGCGTCATCGCCGCCAACGAAGAGGCCCAGCGCTTCTACCGCAGCCTCCCGAACGCCCTGATCCGGGACGAGGGGATCTGGATCGACTTGTAAACCAAAAAAAGGCGCAGACACTATGGAAACCTCGAACCTATTCGGAACCGAAAAAATCGGCAAAATCCTGCTGAAGCTCGCGCCGCCGGTGATGCTGGCGCAGCTCATTCAGGCACTTTATAGCATCGTGGACAGTCTCTTTGTCGGACGCTTTTCCGACACGGGGCTGACGGCGCTCTCCATCGTTTACCCGCTCCAGCTTCTCATGATCGCGATCGCGGTCGGCACGGGCGTCGGCATCAATACCGTGATGGCGGCGAAGCTCGGCGTCGGCAGGCGGGCGGAGGCAGAGGAATATGCCGGCGTCGGAACGCCGCTCGCCGCGGCGCTCTGGCTCGTGTTCGCGATATCGAGCTGGTTTCTCATGCCGGCTTACGCGCGACTTTCGACGGGCTCGGAGGCGGTGATGAGCGACGTTATCACCTACGGACGCATCGTCTCGGTCGCGAGCTTCGGGCTTTTTCTGGAGAGCGTCTGGACCAAAATTTTGCAGGCGGACGGCGATATGCGCACGCCGATGATCGCCCAGATCCTCGGCGCGGTGACGAACATTGTGCTCGACCCGCTGCTCATCTTCGGGCTGCTCGGACTGCCGCGGCTCGGCATCGCGGGCGCGGCGATCGCGACCGTGGCGGGCCAGATCGTCGCCGCCGCGGTCGTCATGCGCCGCGGGCGGCGCCCCTCCCCGCCGCTGCGGGTCTATCCGCGCCATGTGGCGCACATTTTCCGCCTCGGCCTGCCGAATATCCTGATGCAGTCGGCCTATACCTTTTATATCTTCGGGCTGAACCTTATCCTCTCCGGCTTTTCCGATCAGGCGGTGACAGCGCTGGGGCTTTATTACAAGTGGCAGACGTTTTTCTTCATCCCGCTCGGCGCGATGCAGACCTGCATTGTCCCGGTCGTGAGCTTCAACTATGCCGCGGGCAGCATCTGCCGCTGCCGGAAAACGCTCTCCGCTGCGCTATGGTTCGGGCTTGCGCTGATGGCGGTCGGCACGCTCTGCTTCAACCTCTTCCCGGAGCAGATGCTCCGCGCGTTTTCCTCGGACGAGCTCGTCGTCGCCATCGGGACTTACGGCTTCCGCATCGTGGGCTTCAGCTTCCTGCCCATGGTCCCGTCGCTGACGTTCCCGGTGTTCTTCCAGGCCGTCGGCTCCAGTCTGAAAAGCTCGCTGCTCACCGTGGTGCGCACGGTGCTGCTCTTCGTGCCGCTCGGTTGGCTTTTCGCCCGGCTCTGGGAGCTGGAGGGCTTTTGGTTCACCTACCCCGCCACCGAGGTCCTGACCGCGGCGGTCGGATTCCTCTTCTACCGCGGATTCCTCCGCAGCGACTATGTGCGCGAGCACGCAGAAAAGGAGACGCTATGCTGAACACCACGCTTTGCTACATCGAGCAGGGGACGAAGTATCTTCTGCTGCACCGGGTGAAGAAGAAAAACGACCTCAACGAGGGCAAATGGATCGGCGTCGGCGGCAAATTCGAGCCGGGCGAGAGCCCGGACGAGTGCCTTCTGCGCGAGGTGCGCGAGGAGACGGGGCTGACGCTGACGCGCTGGCGCTGCCGCGGGATCGTGACCTTTTGCAGCGACTGCGCGGAGACGGAGTATATGCACCTTTTCACCGCCGACGGCTTCAGCGGTGTACTGCGCGACTGCAGCGAGGGCGAGCTTGCGTGGATCGAGCGGGCGGACTTCGCCGCGCTGCCCCAGTGGGAGGGCGACCGTATTTTCCTCGCGCTGCTGGAGGCGAACGCGCCGTTTTTCCTGCTGAAGCTGCGCTACGAGGGCGATGCGCTCGCGGAGGCGGTCCTGAACGGGGAAAGGCTCCGATGAGGGTGCTGGAGCTGACCGTCCCGCCGGAGCGGGATGGCAAAACGGTGAAGGCGCTGCTCCGGCGGGAGCTTCAGATGCCGGAGAGCCTCATCGCCGCCGTGAAGCTGCGCGAGCGCGGGCTTTACTTAAACGGCGTGCGCTGCCGCACGACGGACACGGTGCGCGCCGGGGACCGTCTCAGCGCGGAGGTCGGCGACCTCCCGGCGGAAACGGGGATCACGCCGACGCCGATGGCGCTCGACATCCGTTACGAGGACGAAGACCTCCTCGTGCTGAATAAGCCCGCGGGTCTCGCCGTGAATGGGCGGGCGCTCCGCGGCGACGCGACGGTCGCCTCCGCGCTCGCGGCGTATTGGGGCGCGCTCCGCCCCTTCCACTGCGTCACCCAGCTCGACCGCGGGACGAGCGGGCTGCTCGTCGCGGCGAAAAGCGGCTACATCCACGACCGGCTGCGCCGCGCGCTGCACGGCGAGGACTTTTGCCGCGAATATCTCGCGCTCGCGGAGGGAACGCTGCCCGCGGAGCGCGGCAGCATCACGCTGCCCATCGCGCGCGACGGCGACGCCCACCGCTTCCGCGCCGACCCCGCGGGAGTCCCCGCGCGGACGGATTACGCCGTACTGGACCGCCGCGGCGGGCTGACGCTGCTGCGGCTGCGGCTTTTCACGGGCAGGACCCACCAGATCCGCGTCCACCTCGCGGCGCTGGGCTGTCCCCTCGCCGGGGACTGGCTCTACGGCAGCGCGTCGGACGCCCTCGCGCGCCCCGCGCTCCACAGCGCATTTCTGACCCTGCGCCAGCCCGTCACGGGGGCAAAAATCGAGCTTCAATGCAAATTACCGGAGGATATGGAGGAGCTATGGAAACAGTCGAAATGAAGGTGATCGCCCGCATCCGGAGCGATTTCGGCAGCAAGTTCGGCATCCCGCGCCAGAGCGGGCTCGTCGATTCGCTGCGCGCGGAGATTGTGTTCGAGCCGGAGTTCCGAACGCCGGAGGCGCTGCGCGGCATCGAGGGCTTTTCCCACCTCTGGCTGCTGTGGTATTTTTCCGCGGCGGAGCGCGGCGAATGGTCGCCGACGGTGCGCCCCCCGCGGCTCGGCGGCAACCGCCGCGTCGGCGTGTTCGCGACGCGCGCGCCATATCGCCCGAACCCACTGGGGCTCTCCTGTGTGCGCCTGCTCGGCGTGGAGTCCGACGCCGCGCGCGGCAGCGTGCTCGTCGTCTCCGGCGTGGACCTGATGGACGGCACGCCGATTTTTGACATCAAGCCCTACGCGCCCTACGCCGACGCCCACCCGGACGCCACCGGCTCCTTTGCCTCGACGCGCCCGGAGACGTTCCCGGTCGACTGCCCGCCGGAGGAGCTCGCGAAGCTTCCGGAGGCAAAGCGCGAAGCGCTCCTCGGCGTGCTCGCGCAGGACCCCCGCCCCCGCTATCAGCACGACGCATCGCGCGTTTACGGCATGGACTTTGCTGGCTTCAACGTAAAGTTCCGCGTTGCCGGCGGGACGGTCCATGTCGCCGCAATCGAACGGAATTAAAGCAAAAACCGCCGCCCCGAGACACGGGGCGGCGGCTTTTTTCAAGTATAGTCCGGGTCAAAAAACTCCCGATCGAGAACACTGGCGAGCTCGGCGATGATGAGACCTATGCCGGAGCGGCTGGGGAGGGTGCGGCGGCACTCCAGAACGACGGCGCGGCGGTCCAGCGGAAGGCTGACGCGGGCGCTGGTGCCATGTCCCTCGCGGCTTTCGAGCACGAGCGCGCCGCCATGCGCCTCGGCGATGCCGCGGGCGACGGTCAGCCCGAGACCTGCGCCGACCGGATCGGGGCAGTCCGGGTCGAAGCGCTGGTCATAGCGCGCGAAGACGTTCTGCATCACGTCCGCGGAGATGCCGCTGCCCGTGTCGTCCACGGAGATAATGGCGTTTTCGCCGGCGCGGCTGAGCGCAACGCGGATGTGACCGTCCGGCGGCGTGAACTTCAGACTGTTGCTCAGCAGATTGAGCAGCAGCCGCTCCACGCGCACGCTGTCCACAAGGGCGGGGAGCACATCCAGATCTGTCTCAAACTCCACGGAGGCGCAGTTTTCGCCGGTCAGGATGCCCACGGTGGCGACGAGCGAGTCGCAGAGGTGGACAAGGTCGGTCTTCTCGGGGTTCAAAAAGCCCACGCCCTCCTGGAGCTTGATGGCAGTCTCCATGTTGGCGATCTGGCGCGCGGTCGTGGAGCAGCCGCGGCGCAGGATGGCGAGGTATTCGCGGGAATCCTCGAAGCCGGGTCCCTCCGGCAGGTCCTCGTTGATGCGCTGGACGGCAAGCTCCATGTTGAAAAGCTGAATCTTCAGCTCGGCGATGGCGCCGTCCGACAAAAACGCGCCGCGCGCCGCGTCGGAGGGGGTGAAGGCTACGGCGAGACCGCTCTCACCGACGCGCTGGGCGAGCGCGGCGTATTTGCGCCCCGCCAGCTCCGCCGGAGCGGCGATGCGCTCGCTCTCGCTGTTCAGAAGTGTTTCCGGCAGAAGCTCCTCCGCCGGCGCGCCGGGTTTGAGCTCCGGCAGAAGGCTGCGCAGGGCTTCGTTGCAGTAGGTGATCCTGCCTGCCTCGGCAAAGAGCATCGGGTCCCGGCTCAGCGAGGCAAACAGCGTTTGTTTTTCGTCCATAAAAGATCCTCCGGACAATATGATTTGCGGGGATGGGAAAGCATATTCCTGCGGGAATGTCCACTATTTGCGTTTTCC
>CALJDB010000247.1 GCA_938023775.1 uncultured Clostridia bacterium | reverse complement strand
AGGGGTCGCTTCCGCCCGGCGCACTGAGGTCGTAGACCGGGAGATACTGCTCCGTCTCGTAGTCAAAGACGCGGCAGTCCTCCAGCGTGTCGCTCGTGAGGTAATAGAGCCGCTCCGCCGGCAGGGGAAGCGCCGACTGACCGTAGTAGACGCCGTAAAACGGCGCGTCCGCTTCGTTCACGCTGTAATCGTCCTTCAGCGTGACGCCCATCCGCTCCGCGATGCGCGCGGCGACGTCGCCGATGCGCTCCTGCCGCCAGTGGAGGTCCGTGCGGTAATAGTCCTCAGCCTCCAGCAAATCGGCGACGGGGATATTCTCCGCAAAGGGCGTTTTCTCGATGAAACGGGCGAAAAATGCGTCGTAGTCCATCGAGAGATAGCCGTTTTTCGCAGCGAGGAAGTAGCTCTTGTCCGGCACGACGACGGAGTAGATCTTAGCGTCCGTCCCGGCGAGATAGCGGTCATAGACATCCTGAAACCGCTCCGCGGCGCGGTCAATGGAGTCGGTGTCCATCGGGTATTCGAGCTTCGCCGCGTGGCGGTCCGCGATGTAAATGCCGTTGCTGTCGCTCTGGCGAAAAACGTAAAACGCGGAGAGCGCCTTCACCGTGCGGAACGTGTCCCGCAGGGGGAATTGGTCGAGGGTGTAGCTCTCGAAATTCGTCATAAAGCTGCCGTTCAGCAGCGTTTTTGTGCTGAGCTCCGGTGCCTGCGCAAGCGGTCGCCGCTCCGTGAGCGAGGTGTCCGCGTCCGGGCGCAGGATGCCCCAGACGAGAAATCCCAGCAGGAAGCACCCGGCGAGCGCGAGGGAGACGAGGTTTTTCACTTTTTCTTTCAGCATAACAGACGTCACCCTCCTTTCAGAAGCGGAAATACAGGAACGGATTAAACGATCCGTCGATCAGATACGCCGTGCAGACAACAAGCAGGAGCAAAATCCCGACCGGCTCCGCGACCGTCAGCACCGCCGCGCCGCCGCGCTTTTTCTGAAGCGCCTCGAAAGTGCGCTTCGGCAGAGGCGTCGCGCCCACGGCTGCAACGATCAGCAGGGGAAGGTAGCTCCGCAGGTAGTAGAGCGTCTCCGCGCTCGTAAACGGCAGATGACCGCCGCCGAACATCGCCGCGACCGTTTTCGCCGCGGCGGAAATGCTCTCCGCGTCGAAAAGCACGAAGCTGACGGCGAGGACGATCACCATATAGATATGGCCGAGCCATTTTCTCTTTTGCAGCGGGCGCAGCAGCCAGAGCTTTTCGACCACGAGCAGCACAGCGAAGAAGAGCCCCCACAGGATGAAATTCCATGCCGCGCCATGCCAGAAGCCGGTCGCGAACCAGACGATAAAGATGTTCAGGAACCAGCGGGCGCGTCCCACGCGGTTGCCGCCGAGCGGGATATAGAGATAATCCCGGAACCAGCTTCCGAGGGACATATGCCAGCGCCGCCAGAACTCCGTAGCGGAGCCGGAGATGAGCGGGTGGTCGAAGTTTTCGCAGAAGTCGA
>CALJDB010000246.1 GCA_938023775.1 uncultured Clostridia bacterium | reverse complement strand
CGACCTGCTCCGGCTTCACGCCGGCGCGGTTCAGCGCTTCCTTGACGACGGTGGCGCCGAGGTCCACGGCGGGGACATCCTTGAGGGAGCCGCCGAAGGAGCCGACCGCAGTACGGCAGCAGTTTACCAGATAGACTTCTTTCATGATAAAAAAACCTCCAACTGCCCGGTTTTCCGGGTAAATTTTTTCTTGTTCGCCGCGAGTATTATAAACCCCTATGGCAGAAAAATCAAGCATAAGCGGGGAAAAATGTGCGCATTTCCGGCAATTTTGCGAAAAAGCGGAAAAAGCCTCATTCGAAGAACATCCACGGTCTGTTCTTCTCGTTCATATTAAAGCGCGGCAGGTCGTAGAGCCCGTCGGCGGCGTCCGCGATCTGCGCCTTCGTCGTGGTCGTGACGGCGAAGATCCCGCGGACGAGCTCGTCCGCCCATGCGTCCGTCGCGCCGTGGGGATAAGCGAGGTAGACCGGCGCGTGCCCAAGCTCGGCGGCGAGAGTGTCGGCGCTCATTTGCAGGTCGGCGGAGACGCGCGCGGTGTAATCATCCCGACTCTCCCCCTCCCAGCGCTGGACGCCGTAGGTGCCGTAGGTCTTGTTCTGTGCGTGGAGCGCGTGGGTGTGGGAACCGATCTCGACGAGACCGGACGCCTCCAGCTCGCGGCATTGGTCCCATGTCAGAGACCAGTCAACGACGTCGGGGATGCTCGTGATCACGGCGATGACCGCCTTTGCGCCGAACTCCTCCAGAATCGGATACGCGATGGTGTAGTTGCTGTTGTAGCCGTCGTCAAAGGTGAGCATGACGGGCTTTTCCGGCAGTGGCTCCCCCGCGGCGAGTTCGCGCGGGAGGACGAAGGTATAGCCATGGTCGCGCAGCCACGCGAGGTCCTCGCGGAAGCAGGCGTCCGTGGTCGTCCACTCGCTGCACTCCTCGCCGTCGACGACGAAGTGGTGGTACATCAAAACCGCGAGCGGCTCGTCCGGAGCCTCCGCCTTGCGCGCCGCAAGCCCGCCGCAGCCGGCGAGCGCCGCGAGCATCGCCAGCGCCAGCGCAGTAAGCAGAATGCGCCGCACCGTGCCTTTTCCATG
>CALJDB010000245.1 GCA_938023775.1 uncultured Clostridia bacterium | reverse complement strand
GGAGAGCTGAATACGAAAAATGGCTGGACTGCCCGTCCCTCAGCGAGAGCGAGTGGAAGGAGCTGCACGACATCCGCCACGACGACGCGGAGATTGAGAGCCGCTTTTTCGCCCCGCTGGAGTTCGGCACCGGCGGTCTGCGCGGCACGATGAAGATGGGACTGCACCACATGAACATCCACATCATCCGTCACACGACGCAGGCGTTCGCGAACGTCATCCTCGCCGAGGGCGGGGAAAACGCGCGCGAAAAGGGCGTCGTCATCTGCTTCGACTGCCGCGTGAACAGCGAGCTTTTCGCCCGCGAAGCCGCGCGCGTCATGGCGGGCAACGGCATCCATGTGCGCATTTTCGACGCGCTGCGCCCCACGCCGGAGCTCAGCTTCGCCGTCCGCTATTACGGTGCGGCGGCGGGGCTCAACATCACGGCGAGCCACAATCCCAAGGAATATAACGGCTACAAGGTCTACTGGTCGGACGGCGCCCAGCTCCCGCCGGAGCACGCCGCCGCCATCGCCGCGGAGATGGAAAAGCTGGACATCTTCACCGGCTTCACCGCCGCGGACTTCGACGAAGCCCTCGCCGACGGGCGCATCGAGCGCATCGGCAGCGAGACGGACGAGGCGTATTTGCAGCGCGTGCTCTCCCTCGCCATCGACCGCGAGGCGGTCGCCCGCGCCGCGGATGAGCTCCAGATCGTCTATACTCCCTTCCACGGCGCAGGGCACTATCTCGTGCCGGAGGCGCTGCGCCGCCTCGGTGTGAAGCATGTGACGCCCGTGCCGGAGCAGATGGTGCTCGACGGCACGTTCCCGACCGTCGCGTCCCCGAATCCGGAGAACCCGGAGGGCTTTTACCTCGCCGTCGACCTCGCGAAGCGCGTCGGCAGCGATCTCATCATCGGCACGGACCCGGACTCCGACCGGCTCGGCGTCCTCGCCCGCCGCGGGGACGAGTTCGTCCCCATCACCGGCAACCAAATGGGCGTGCTGCTGCTCGATTATATCATCGGCGCGCGCACCCGCACCGGCACGATGCCGGAAAAGCCCGGCGCGATCAAGACCATCGTCAGCACGGAGATGTTCCGCGAGGTTGCGCTGCGAAACGGCGTTCACCCGGAGGACACCTTCACCGGCTTTAAGTTCATCGCCGAGCGCATCGGCGAGTGGGAGGCCGCCGGGAGCTGGAACTATATCTTCTCCTTTGAGGAGAGCTACGGCTATATGATGGGCGACTTTGTCCGCGACAAGGACGCCGTCAGCGCCTCCATGATGGTTGCGGAGATGGCGGCGTATTACCACGGGCAGGGAATGACGCTGCTCGACGCGGTGGACGCGCTCTACGAAAAATACGGACACTACGGCGAGCGGACGCTGAACCTCGTCATGCCGGGGCTCGACGGTCTGCGGAGGATGCAGGCGCTGATGGAGTCCCTGCGCGGCCAGTACCCCGCGGAGATCGGCGGCGTTCCCGTCGCCATGGTGCGCGACTATGAAAGCGGCGCGCTGACCGTCCCCGGTCTCGGCGTCGTCGGCGAAACGCCCATCCGCGGCAGCAACGTGCTCTATTTCGAGCTCGCCGACGGCAGCAGCTTCATCATCCGTCCCTCCGGCACCGAGCCGAAGATCAAGGTCTACCTCCTCGTAAAGGACGAGACTGCCGGAAAATGCAATGTAAAGCTCGACCGCCTCGCCGCATGGGCGGAAAAGCTGCGCGGAGAAGAATAAAAAAAGCGCCCATACGGGCGCTTTTTTTATGATATTTGAGGGCAGGGAAGCCCCTTAAAAAAATTCACACCGGGACCGCTGTGTCCTGCGACTGGAGCGTTTTCCGGATGACAGCGCTCTTGAAATAGAAGATGCCCATCGCGGCGGAGCTTAAGAGCCAGCTCGTGGGGTAGCAGAGGAAGACATAGCGGATGTTGTGGTCAAAATGGAGCGTGACGATGAGCCAGATGACGCGGAACACGCAGATGCAGACGGCGGAGATGATCGTCACCTTCATCGCCTGCCCCGCGCCGCGGATCGCGCCGCCGAGCACGTCCGAGGGGATGAACAGCCAGTTGGTTGGCGCAAGGTAGAGCATCATCTGGAGCGCGTAGGTCTTGGCGTCCGGCTCGTCGGTAAAGAGGTCGAGCAGCGGGGCGGAGAAGAGCAGCACCGCCGCTTCGAGCACGAGCGTCGTCCCAAGGCTGGAGAGCATGGCGACGCGGATGCCCTTGCGGATGCGGCTGAACTTGCCCGCGCCGATGTTCTGACCGACGTAGGTCGAGATCGCGAGCGCCATGGCGTTCATCGGCATGTAGATAAAGCCGTCGAGCTTCGTGTAAGCGGTGACGCCCGCCATCGCCGCGGTGCCGAAGGAGTTGATCTTTGCCTGAACAAGCAGGTTCGCGATATTGAACATGCTGCTTTGCAGTCCGCAGGGGACGGAGATGCGGATGATGTCCCACATCGTGAGGGCGTTCAGCTCCATGCGCAGCGGGCGGAAGCAATAGCGCGCGTCGAGCTTCGTGAGGCGGATGACGGTGAGCACCGCGCTGACGAGCTGGGCGGCGACCGTCGCGATTGCCGCGCCCGCGACGCCCATATCGAACACCGCCACGAGCAGCAGGTCAAGGATCAGGTTCGTGACGCCGCCGATGACGAGGTAGATGAGCGGGCGCGTCGAGTCGCCCTCCGCGCGGAGCATGCCTGCGCCGACATTATAGATCATCGTGATAATCGTTCCCGCGAGATAGATGCGCAGATACTGGTTCGCGGGGTCCAAAACGTCGTCCGGCGTGTCCATCAAGACAAGCATCTGGCGGGAGAAGGCG
>CALJDB010000244.1 GCA_938023775.1 uncultured Clostridia bacterium | reverse complement strand
TGTCGTCGATGCTCGGCTCCGCGACCGTGACGGGCTGGAAGCGGCGCTCGAGCGCGGCGTCTTTTTCGATGTGCTTGCGGTATTCGGTGAAGGTCGTCGCGCCGATGACCTGAATTTCCCCGCGGGAGAGGGCGGGCTTTAGGATATTGGCGGCGTTCATGCTGCCCTCGGCGTCGCCCGCGCCGACGATGTTGTGAATCTCATCGATGACTAAAATGACGTTGCCCTCGCGCGTGATCTCCTGAATGAGCCCCTTCATGCGCGACTCAAACTGACCGCGGAACTGCGTTCCGGCGACGAGCGCGGTGAGGTCTAAAAGCCAGACCTCCTTTTCCGCAAGCTTGTAGGGCACCTGCCCCGCCGCAATGCGCTGGGCAAGCCCCTCGGCGATGGCGGTCTTGCCGACGCCGGGCTCGCCGATGAGACAGGGGTTGTTCTTCTGGCGGCGGTTCAGAATCTGGATGACGCGCTCGAGCTCCTCCTCGCGTCCGATCATCTGGTCGAGCTTTCCGGCGCGGGCGCGGTCCGTGAGGTTGATGCAGTAAGCGTCCAGAAACTTGCGCTTCGGGCGGCTCTCCTTGCCGCCGGGGGCGGAAGCGCCGGGATTCTGGTTTTTCGCCGGGTCGGCGGGGACGGGGGCGTCCTCGCTGCGGCTCGCCTGTCCCATCAGGCGGTTTAAGAACGGGAAGGTCGCGGTCTTGCCCTCGTCGTCGGCGCTGCCGTCGTCCTCGCCGCCGTCGGGAAGGGCGTCGGGGTCCTCGCCGTGGAGAAAGCTCGTCATGTCGCCCTGAAGCGTGTCGAGGTCCTCGTCGCTGAGACCCATTTTGGCAATGATATCGTCCACGGGCTTGATGTGCAGCTCGCGGGCGCACTTGAGGCAGAGCCCCTCGTTTTTCGTCTCGCTGCCCTCGATTTTTGTAATAAAGATCACCGCCGCATTCTTCTTGCAGCGTGCGCAGATCGTAGGTTCCATAGTGCAGTTATCCGTCTCCTGTTAAATTCCGAGATATTTGAAGAAAAAGTCGCGCTTTAGCAGCCAGCCGCCGAGGGTGGAGTCCGCAAGGGTGTCCTGCCCGAGGATGATCCCCAAAAACTTCAGCAGCCAAACCAGCAGCGCGCAGAACAGCAGCCCGCGCACGAGCCCCAGCACCGCGCCGCCGATGTCGTTCACCAAGTCGAGGTTCGGCAGCTTATAGCTGAGGTTCGGCAGATTGCCGATGACGGTCAGGATGATGAGGATGAGCAGAAACGCCAGTGTGAAGCACATCACATAGCTGATCGTACTGCTCAGGGTATGTACCACGGCGTTCGTGACCGTGCCGCCGTTATCCTCGGCGTAGGCGATCGCCTTGTCCGCCAGATGCTCCGCGGCGGGGGAGCTGACGCCGACGGCGCGGAAGCAGGCGGTGCAGAACTCCGCCTTGCGCTCCGGATACTGCGCGAGCAGGTCCTCGGCGGTGAGGTCGTAGTCCTCCCAGCCCATCTCCTGCCGGACGGGCGTGTCGCCCGTTTTGAGCATGCTCTCCGTATAGCCGCTGATAAAGGGCCGCAGCGCGGGCACCACGTCATAGGAAAAGGCGTTGCTCAGCAGATTCGCGCCGTAAACGGAGATCACGATGCACAAAATGCCCGCGATACCCATGAGCAGACCCTTTTTATAGCCCGCCCAAACGCAGAGGATCAGGATGCCGAGCAGAACCAGATCGATGATCGCTTTCATATTGCGTCCTCCTAACTTTTTATCTCGTTTCAAAAGCTGAAGCGCTCGGCGCTGTAAGCGCCCAGCAGCAGAATATCGCCCTTTGCGCGCAGGATGGCGCGGCGGGCGGTCATCAGCGTTTCGTTGCTGTATTGCCGGACGAGGCTGTCGCTGTAAAGGCTGAGGTCCCCGCTCGTCATCACGAGGAGCTGCCGCCCGCGGGCGGAAAGGCTCGTGACGCTCCGCTCCGTTTCCGCCGTGCCGAGCACATTGCCGGCGGAGTCCAGCGTAATGAGCCGCCCGCGCTCGCCCGTGCGGTAATCGCTGACGAACAGCGCGGCGAAGTCGCGGCTGCCGAGGTCATAGTCCATCAGGTAGCTCTCGCCGAAGGAGAAGCTGCCGCGCTCCGCGCCGTCCGTTCCGAGGAAGCGCACCGCGGCCTGTCCGACGGCGCAGACGGTGTCGTTTTCCATAAAATAGAGGTCATAAAGCAGCTCGTCCGCGTAAAACGCGCTCGCGAGCTCGGTCTCACTCGTGAGCCGGAAGAAGCGGACATAGCCGCCCTCCATGTCGGCTGTCAGCACCGCGAGGGTGCGGCTATTGGGGCTGAGCGCCGCCTTCAGCGCGTAGCCGGAGCCGGACCACCAGCGGTATTGCAGCTCGCAGGCGGTGTTATAAACGCTGACGAGCCCCTTGTAGCCGGCTTCCTCCGTGATGAGCGTGAACCAGCCCGCGGCGCTTATCGAGGCGGAGAGTATTTCGCCCTCCGGCTTCACGGCGGTGCTCTCGCCCGCGGCGGTGACGTAAATGCAGCCCGTTCCGCCGATGTCGCAGAACAGCGCTGCCTTGTCCGCGCCGAAGGCGGCGGGCGCGCCGTAGCTCACGATCTGCTTGAACACGGTCTCGCCCTGCTCGTCCAGCAGCTGCACGGCGGAGGACGACGCCACGGCGAGCCCGTCGCCCACCGGGGCGAAGACCTGTCCGGAGCCGGTCTCGTAGGTATAGGTCTCGTCCGTCAGCTCCGCGGGGGCGTTTTTGCCGAAGGTCTCGCGCAGTCCCTCGCCCGTCAGCCGGTCGCGGAACACGAAGACCAGCAGCGCCAGCACGATGAGCAGCGCCGTCAGCAGCCCCGCGCCGATGCGGCGGAGGGTTTTGCTCCGGCTGCGCGTCTCCGGCGGCTTTTTTTCGCTTTTCGGCTTTTCGTCCATCAGTTTTTCACCAATTCGTTTTCAAGTTTATGCGCCGCAGTATCCATTCGATACCACAGCTTTCCGTCAAATCTGCATCACGGATGGGGGAACAAAGGCTTTTAATCCTTTGCCATCATTTGCCCAACCGCACCTTCGTACCATATCCGGTTCATATACAGCCCCTGCGGGGGCATGGTGGGTCCGGTGAGGCGGCGGTCGCCGGTCTCCAGCAGGGCGGGGATGTCCGCCGCGCGGAGCTTGCCGTAAGCGGCGTAGACCATTGTGCCGACGATGGCGCGCACCATATTATAAAGGAAGCCGTCCGCGCAGACGTAGACGGAAAAGAGGTCGCCCTCCCGCTCCGCGCGGCACCAGTGCACCGTGCGCACCGTCGTGCGCGTCTCAGTCCCGACGGAGCGCACCGCGGCGAAATCGTGGGTGCCGACGAACGCCTCCCCCGCGGCGCGGAACTGCTCAAAATCGAGGTGGGAGGGGTAAAAGCAGACGCGCTTTTCCAGAAACGGGTCCCGGATGCGGCGGTTTAAGATTTTGTAGACATATTCTTTCTTGATGCACGAGCCGATGGCGTTGAAGTCCTCCGGCGCGTCCACGGCGTCCACGACCGCGATGTCCCGCGGGAGCAGGGCGTTCACGGCGAGGGGCAGCCGGTCGGTCGGGATGCGGCTCTCTGTCCGAAAATTGGCGCAGTAGCGCAGGGCGTGGACGCCCGCATCCGTGCGTCCGCAGCCGACGGCGTGGACCCGGTGGCCGCAGACCTTCGTCAGCGCGGTCTCCAGCGTTTCGGCGACGGAGACATCCGTTTTCTGCACCTGCCAGCCGTGGTAAGCCGAGCCGTCATACATCAGGCGCAGCGCGATATTCCGCATAAAGGGTCCGCCTCCTTTCTCAAAGTCCGAACGCGCGCAGCACGCTCACCGCAGCGATCATCGCCGCGCCGAGCGCGAGGGAAACATAGTCCGCGGCGGCGAAGCGCAGCACCTTCATGCGCGTTCTGCCCTTGCCGTCATGGTAGCAGCGGCATTCCATCGCCGTGGCGAGCTCGTCCGCGCGGCGGAAGGCGCTCACGAAAAGCGGCACGAGCAGCGGGATGAGCGAGCGGGCGCGGTCGGTGAGCTTTCCGGTGTCGAACGAGGCGCCGCGCGCTTTCTGGGCGGACATGATCTTGTCCGTCTCCTCGATGAGCGTCGGGATAAAGCGCAGCGCGATGCTCATCATCATGCTCAGCTCATGCACCGGCACGCGCAGCGCCTTCAGCGGCGTCAGCAGCAGCTCCAGCCCGTCCGTCAGCTGGAGCGGGGAGGTGGTGTAAGTCAGCAGAAAGGTCCCGCAGACGAGCAGCAGGATGCGCAGCACCATAAAGACCGCGTTGCGGATGCCGTCGGCGGTGATTTTGAAAATCCAGAACTGCACGAGCGGCTCGCCGCTGCCGTAAAACAGATTGATGAGCGCCGTGAAGATGACGATCAGGATGAGGGGCTTTAAGCCGCTCAGCAGCGTTTTTGGCTTGATATGCGCCGCCGCGGCGAGCGAGACGAGCACCAGCAGCATCAGCGCGTAGGACGCCCAGTTTTTCGCGAGGAAGAGCGCCACGATATAGGCGATGAGCCAGAGCAGCTTCGTCCGCGGGTCGAGCCGGTGGACGGCGGTCGTCCCGGGAAAATACTGGCCGAGGGTGATGTCCTTCAGCATTCCGCCCCGCCCCCTTTCAGCCGCAGGAGCAGCTTTTCGAGATAGGGGATGGTGTAAACGCTCTGGGGGATATCCACGCCCCGCGCGCGCAGCGCCGTGGCGAGCTCCGTCGCCGCCGGGACGGTGAGCCCCATACGGCGCAGCTCCGCCGCGCGCTCAAACACCTCCGAGGGCGTTCCCAGCATGGCGATACGCCCGTTTTCAAACACGGCAAGCCGGTCGGCAAGGCGCGCCACGTCGTCCATGCTGTGGGACACGAGCAGCACGGTTGCGCCCGTTTTTTCGCGGTAATCGCAGATGTTCTGCAAAATGCTCTCCCGCCCGGCGGGGTCGAGCCCCGCGGTCGGCTCGTCCAGAATGAGCACGCGCGGGCGCATGGCGATAACGCCCGCGATGGCGACGCGGCGCTTCTGACCGCCGGAGAGCTCCAGCGGGGAGGACTCCAGCAGGCTCTCGTCCACGCCGGCGAAGCCCGCCGCCTCGCGGACGCGCGCGTCGATCTCGTCGGCGGAGAGCCCCATGTTCTTCGGACCGAAGGCAATGTCGCGCGCGACGGTCTCCTCAAAAAGCTGATACTCCGGGTACTGGAACACGAGCCCGACCTGAAAGCGGACGCGGCGCGTGGTCTCCTTCGTGGCGTAAATGTCCGTCCCGTCGAGCTTCACGCTGCCCGCCGTGGGCTTCAAAAGCCCGTTTAAATGCTGGATAAACGTGCTCTTTCCGCTGCCCGTGTGACCGATGATGCCGAGCAGCTCGCCCTCGGCGACGTCGAGGTCTATGCGGTCGATGGCGACCTTTTCAAATGGAGTTCCCTGACTGTAAATATGCGTCAGACCCTCCGCCCTTAAAACCGGCATAAGCAAAAATTCAGTCCTTCTTGAGATAAGCGGCGATGGCGTCGGCGCATTCGTCCACGGTCAGCGCCGTGAGCGGCAAACGCGCGCCATGCCGGTTGAGCCGATAGAGCAGCTCCGTCGTCTCCGGAACGGCGAGCCCCTCGGCGCGCATATCCTCCACGCGGGAGAACACCGCGCGCGGCGCGCCGCCCAGCACGATCTTTCCGTTTGACATGACGATGAGCCGGTCCGCGCCGACGCACTCGTCCATGTGGTGGGTGATGAGCACAACGGTGAGCCCATGCTCGCGCCGCAGACGCTCGACCGTTTCCAGCACCTCGCGGCGTCCGATGGGGTCTAACATCGCGGTCGGCTCGTCAAGCACGATGCACTCCGGCCGCATCGCGAGCACGCCTGCAATGGCGACGCGCTGCTTCTGTCCGCCGGAGAGCAGGTGCGGCGCGTGGAGCCGGAACTCATACATGCCGACGCTCCGGAGCGCCTCATCGACCCGCTCGCGGATCTCCGCGCTCGGCACACCGAGATTTTCCGGTGCGAACGCCACGTCGTCCTCCACGACGCTCGCGACGATCTGGTTGTCCGGGTTCTGGAACACGAGCCCGACCGTGCGCCGCACGTCCAGTATTCGCGCGCTGTCCGCCGTGTCGATGCCGTTCACGGTAACGCGCCCGGCTGTGGGAAGCAGGATACCGTTGAAGAGCTTCGCGAGCGTGCTCTTGCCGCTGCCGTTGTGGCCCAAAATGGCGGTGAAGCTCCCGCGCTCGATGTCCAGCGAGAGCCCCTCTAAAACCGGGGCGGCGTCCTCCTCATAGGAAAAGCGGAGGTCCTCCGCGTGAATAATCGCGTCCATGTCTTTTCCTCAGCGCTCCCAGCGGCAGCTTGCGCCGCAGGGCAGGGCAAGCCCGCTGTCCGTCACGGGGAGACCGAGCTCCTGACTCTCGCTGTGTCCGCCGAAGCGCTTCGTGAAGATGCTGTCGGCGATATAGCCCACGGTGGAGGCGGAGAGCCCCGTCGTGTAGGAGTTGATGATGACGCAGAGCGGGCTATCGCTCAGCACGCGGGAGCAGAGCTTCACGAAATCCCAGATATTGTCCTCCAGCTTCCAGACCTCGCCGCCGGGACCGCGGCCGTAGGACGGCGGGTCCATCACGATCGCGTCGTAGCTGTGTCCGCGGCGGATCTCCCGCTCGACGAACTTTGCGCAGTCGTCCACGATCCAGCGGATCGGCGCTTCGCGGACGCCGCTTGCCTCCGCGTTTTCCTTGCCCCACTGCACCATGCCCTTCGCCGCGTCCACATGGCAGACGCTCGCGCCCGCCTTCGCCGCCGCGACGGTCGCCGCGCCGGTATAGCCGAAGAGGTTCAGCACGCTGACGGGTCTGCCCGCGCCGCGGATCTTCGCCATCAGATAGTCCCAGTTCGCCGCCTGCTCCGGGAAAAGTCCCGTGTGCTTGAAGTTCATGGGCTTCACATGGAAGGTCAGGTCCTTATAACGGATGTCCCACGAGGCGGGAACGGTGTTTTTGTCCCAGTGGCCGCCGCCGGTCTGACTGCGGCTGTAGCGCGCGCTCGGCGTGCGCCAGAGGGGGTTTCTGCGCGGCGTGTCCCAGATCGCCTGCGGGTCCGGGCGCACGAGGATCTGGTCGCCCCAGCGCTCCAGCTTTTCGCCGCCGCCGCAGTCGATCAGCTCAAAATCCTGCCATTGGTCGGAAATCCACATTGTTTTCTATCTCCGTAAGTGCGTATATTAAATCAGGATATTATACCACGCATTTTTCCGTTAAGCAACCGCGGCGGGGCGGATTTTTCCCCAAAAACGCGGGAACTTTTTCTCGACTTTTTCGTCTAATGAAGTATAATGGGACTATAAAATGGAATCAAAGGAGGAAATGCCTTATGAAACGCCTGCTCTCTCTGCTGCTCGCCGCGCTCACGCTCTGCGCGCTCGCCGCGCCCGCCGCGGCGGACGTGCTTTTCGAGCCGGACGACGCCTTTTACCGCCGCCACAGCGACGAGTGCGAGCCGGAAAACCGCAGCTATTACGCCAACGGCTCGGAGGGCTATGTCTTGGTTTACAGCTCCCCGACCGGCGACGCCGTGGACGCGCTCCCGAACGACGGCGAGGCGCACTATGTCACGTGGACATGGAACGGCGAGTGGGCATATCTGCCGGAGGGCTGGGTCCGCCTTGCCGACCTCGCGCTGCGCTATGACTCCATCTCCTTCTCCGCCGACCACGCCGCGGAGATCAGCGAGGCGGACGAGACGCTCACGATCGGCGCGGAGGACACCGTATGGGCTTACCGCTATCCCGGCAGCGGCGACGCCGTGGAGCAGCTCCCGCGGGGCGAGCTTCACTTCTCCGCGCTCTTCACCGACTCCGCCGGACGCCGCTGGGGTTATTTCGGCTATTATATGGGCATCCGCGGCTACTGGGTCTGCCTCGACGACCCGGCGAACGGGGAACTGCCCCCGGATGAAAACGCCGTCGCGCCCAAGACCGGTCCCGCCGCGGACGCCGCGACGATGGAGCGCGCCCTCGCCGAGGCAAAGCGCCCCACCGCCTATCTCTACGCTGGCGCCGCCTGCGTCGCCGTCATCGCCGCCGCGGTCATCGCCGTTGTGGTGAAAAAGCGGAAAAAGACATGAGAGAGCCGCGCGAAAAGCCGCCGCCGAAAATGGATTTGACTTTATTCGCCGGTGCGCCGGCGAACTCCGCGAGGCTTTTTTGACAAGCTGAAGCCGCCGCCCCGGCTATGGGGCGGCGGCTTTTTCAAAATGCGGCTTACTTCTCCGCCTGACGCTTCTGCTCGGCGAGCTGCTGCTCGCGGAGCGCTCTGCGCTCGGCGTCGCGGGCGCGGCTGCGGCGCACGGCGCGCGTTACGACGATCGCGACGACGGCGGCGATGACGAGGAAAATCAGCCATCCGACCCAGCCGCGGGCGACGGCGAGCAGGAGACTCTGCATCGCGTCCACAAAACCCGTGCAGCCGCGGCGGAACGCCTCGCCGAGCTTCGCGCCGAAGCCGATGGCGGGCTCCTCGATCTCCGTCAGCTTGTAGACCTCGCTGAGCGTAATGGTCACGGTCGCATAGTTCACGAGGGAATCATACTTGCGCAGCGAACCGGTCAGACTCTCGATGGCGAGCTCCGTCTCGCTGATGGCGCTCTCGAGCGTGATGATGTCCTCCATGCTCTCCGCCTTCGCGAGCAGCTCCTGAAGGCGCGTGAGCTTCGTCTGCTGAGTGATAAGGCGCGCCTCCGTGTCGTAGTAGCTCTCGCTGACGTCGTCGGCGCTGCGGCTGATGGAGTTGACCTGACAGAGCGCGCCGACCGCGGCGCAGAAGCTCTCGAAGCGCTCCGCGGGCACGCGCACGGTGTAATAGCCCTGCCGGTAGCGGCTGTAGTTGTTCAGCTCGCTGCGCTCAAAATAACCGCCCGCCTCCGCGACCGCGGCGTTCAGGCCCGCGGCGGCGTCGTCGAACTCCGTGCTCTCGAGGTCGATCTCCGCGCGGCGGATGATCTTGACGTTCATCTCCGGGGAGTAGCCGGTGGAGAGACTCTCGGCGTAGCTGTCGTTCCAGCCGTATTCCATTTCCTCGACATAGCCGCCGTCCCATGACGCCGCCTCGCCCTTGCTCCCCGGCGTGCTGGGCTCCGTCATATAAGCGCTGTCCGCGCTCTTGCTCGCCGCCCCGCAGCCGCAGAGCAGCGCCGCCAGCAGCGCCGCCAGCACCGCCAGCGCGAAAATGATCCTTGCGTTCTTTTTCATCTCGGTCCTCCCTTGTATTTTTTTGTGTCCTCAGTAGCTTAGACGCGCGCAGGACAAAAAAGTTTCCTCAAAATACAAAAAATCCCGATAT
>CALJDB010000243.1 GCA_938023775.1 uncultured Clostridia bacterium | reverse complement strand
GCGAGATTCTCCTGTGGATTCAGGAGCATGTCCGCGCGGGCGGGCTGAACGGCGCGATGCGAGCGATCACCCATCTGGGCGACGCGGCGCGTTCTGGATTCTGCTCGCCGTCGCGCTGCTGACGGTCTGCTGTTTGCTGCTGAAGCCGGAAAAGCTCCGCATCGACGAGGAGTTTCCGGAAAAGCTGAACCGGCGGCGGACGGCGGTTTATCTCGCGCTTTTTGCCCTCTCGCTCGCCATCGTGTTTCGCCTCATCCCCTATTGGGCAGGGCTCGTCGTCATCACGGCGGCGCTGTTCGCGCTCGACCGCGACGCGCTGCGGCAGGTGGACTATGCCCTGCTTGCCACGTTTTTCCTGTTTTTCATCTTCGCCGGGAACCTCTCGCGCATCGAGGCGGTCAACCGCTTTGTCTCCGGTCTGCTCCGACGCAGCACGCTGCTCGTGAGCCTCGCCTCCTGCCAGTGCATCAGCAATGTGCCGACCGCGATCTTGCTGAGCCGCTTCACGGAGAATTACCGCGAGCTGCTCCTCGGCGTCAACATCGGCGGCACCGGCACGCTCATCGCCTCGCTCGCGAGTCTCATCACATTCAGCGAGTTTCGTCTGCTCTGCCCCGGACGCACGAAGGAATATCTCCTGCTCTTCGCCGGGCTGAACGCCCTGTTCCTCGCCGTCCTCGGCGCGGCGGCTTATTTTTTCTTTATCTGAGAAACCCTACCCCATCGCCCTCCTGCTGAACTCACACCCGCAGTCCGCCTGCCGATAAAGCCCAAACTCCCGCGCGAGCTGGGTGCTCCGCAGATAGCCGTTTCGCTTTTTGAAGTCGGAGGGCAGCCAGCGGACGGCGTAGCGGGCGGCGAGGGCGTCGCCGATGCGGTTTATCCGCTCGGCGTCCTTGTGGGGCGAGACGCTGAGGGTGGTGCAGAAAAAGTCGAACCCGCCCGCCGCGGCGCGGCGCGCCGTCTCCTCCATGCGAAGGAGAAAGCAGCGCGTGCAGCGCGCGCCGCCCTCCGGCTCGTCCTCAAAGCCCGCCGCCGCAGCATCGAACGCGGACCCGTCATAGGCGCAGTCCATCAGACGCACCTCCGGGAAGTGCGTCAGAAGCTCGCGCTGCGTCGCGAGGCGTTTTTCGTATTCCGCCTCCGGCTGGATATTCGGGTTGTAGTAAAGCAGCGTCACGTCGAAATACCGCGTCAGGTATTCGAGCACATAGCTGCTGCACGGACCGCAGCAGGAATGGAGCAGCAGCGCCGGGCGCGAAGAGCCCAGCGCGGCGAGACATTGATCGGTCTGGAGCTGGTAATTCGTTTTCATGCGCCCATTATAGCACAAAAGGCGTTGACTTTGGAAGCGCTTTTTATTAAACTATGGGTGCAGAAGAGAAAAAGGAGGCGCGTTTTTTTTATGGACGCCAGAACCAGCAAGGAGAACTATTATCTCGACATCGCGGACGCCGTCTCGGAGCGCGCGACCTGCCTGCGCCGGCGCTACGGCGCGATCATCGTCCATAACGACGAGATCATCTCCACGGGCTATAACGGCGCGCCCCGCGGCCGCCGCAACTGCACGGACCTCGGCTACTGCACGCGCGAGGCGATGCAGATCCCCTCCGGCCAGCGCTACGAGCTCTGCCGCAGCGTCCACGCGGAGGCGAACGCCATCATCTCCGCCGCCCGGCGCGACACGATGAACGCAACAATGTATCTCAGCGGCCGCGACGCGAAGAGCAACGAGCTGCTCCACGACACAACGAGCTGCTCTATGTGCCGCCGCTTGATCATCAACGCCGGAATCTCCCGCGTCGTAGCCCGCATCGGCGACGGCGAATACACCGTCACCAACGTCCGCGACTGGATCTTCAACGACGATTCCCTCCCGGAGGGAATGGGCGAGCGGTAAAATTCTGGAAAAACCGGGCAGGTTTCCACACCCTGACCGTGCCGCTTTGCGGCGAACTAAGAAAATGGAGGAAAATCAAACATGAAAAACCCGTCCGTCCGCCGTCTGGCGGTATCCGCGGTCATTGCGGCGGTTTACGCTGCGCTGACCATGTCCACCGGCTTTATGAGCTACGGCAGCGTCCAGTTCCGTATCGCGGAGGCGCTCGGCGTGCTGCCGTTCTTCTTCCCGGTCACGACCTGGGGCGTCTTCGTCGGCTGCCTCATCGCCAATCTGCTGAGTCCCATCGGCGCGGCGGACCTCGTCGTCGGCTCACTGACGACGCTGGCGGCGTGCCTCTGCGTCACCGCGCTCGGGCGCACGACCGTGCCCGGCGAAAGACCCGGCTGGGGGCGCTGTGTGCTGACGTGCCTTGTGCCGGTGGTGTTCAACGCCGTGGCGGTCGGCGCGCTGCTCGCGTGGTACGGGCTGGCGGAGGCTTATTCCGCGCCGTTCTGGCTGCTGTTTCTGGGCAACGCCGCGTCCGTCGGCTTCGGCGAGGCGGTCGTGATGTTCGCGCTCGGTCTGCCGCTGATGCGCTGGCTGCCGGCGAGCCGGTTTTACAAAACGCTCGCCGCGGCGCTTGACAAGCGCGGGCAAAACGGCTAAAATAACGATTGCAAACCGAATAGCGGGGGAGCTGGATGATCCGTTCCAGCTGAGAGGAGGGCGCGAAGCCCGAAAACCCCAGAACCTGATACGGGTAATGCCGGCGTAGGAAGGAAAGAAAAAGCTCCGCGGAAGCATTGGCTCCCATGGGGCTTTTTCTCTTTCCACCGAAGCGAAACAAAAACGGAAAGGAAAGAAAATCATGAAAAACAAAACTCTCAAAAATCTCTGCGTCTGCGCCGTGTGTGTGGCGCTCGCCATGGCACTCAGCTATCTGAAGATCCCCATCGGCGCGGGCTTCGGCGGCTGGGGCGGCAGCATAGACCTCGTGATGATCCCCATCATCCTCGCCGCGGTCTACGGCGGCGTGGGCTGGGGTCTCGGCGCGGGACTCGTGTTCGGAACGCTGAAGTTCTTTTTCGCGGGCGGCAGCGCCGTCAACTGGCAGAGCATGCTCCTTGATTACTCCGTGGCGTATATGTTCGTGGGCTTTGCGGGACTGATGCGCGGGAGGAAGGCGGCGCTGCCCGTCGGCGCGCTCATCGGCTGCTTCGCGCGCTTCCTCGTCCACTTCTTCTCCGGCATCACGATCTACGCCATCGTGGTCCCGACGGAGATCATGGGCCTCACCACCGGCTCCGCCGTGCTCTACTCCATCCTCTATAACGGCGGCTACATGCTCCCGAACACCGTTCTCGCCGTCGTCCTCTGCGCCCTGCGGCAAAGACCGCTGCGCAAGGTTCTCGCGAAGGGCTGAAAACAGGAATAGACGAAAGATCCCCGGCTTCCGCCGCTGCACGGAAGCCGGGGATCTTTCAATAATCAGGTTTTATAGGTCCATAAATGTTACTTATGCACAAAAAGCAATTTTTAAAAAGGGTTGACTTTGTACAATAAGTCTAATATAATGCAAGCAGTTTCCTAATCGTTTCCTACCCTGTCACCACCCGGCTGAGAGAGACCGGGAATTATGAAAGGAGAAGAAAACCATGCGAAAACTGCTTCGAAGAGCCCTTGCACTTTGTCTCGGCGCCTGCCTGCTGCTGGCGCTGGGGATCCCCACCGCGGCTGTGGAGCCGGCGGAGGACTTTTCCGACAAATGGGAGCTGCGCCGCGACGAGGAGAGCGGCACGGAGTATTACGCGCTTGACGCGGTCTACTGCAAAAAGCCCGTCTCCGCGGAGCTGCAGCACCTTGTCATCTACGCGCCGAAGGCGTATCTGCGCCGCGGCGCGAACGGCGGCGTGACGCTCGACCCGAACGGCAGAGTCGTCAGCTCCACCGGCGCGGTTTACTCCGCGGAGAGCGCCCCGATCCTGCTGCACAACACCAGCGGGGGTTACAGCTCCTCCAAGATCCAGCCCGTGAATCTGGACTATCTGCGCGAGGGCTACATCCACGTCAGCATCCAGACCCGCGGCAAGGAGACGCAGAACGAAGCCGGCGAATACATTGGTCAGTTTCCGCTCCTCATCGTGGATATGAAGGCGGGCATCCGCTTTCTGAAGCATTTCGACGGCGTCCTGCCCGGAAACAGCGCGCGCATCGTCTCCCGCGGCTTCAGCTCCGGCGGCGCGGTGAGCGCCATGCTCGGCGCGTCGGGCAACTCTCCGATCTTCGAGCCCTATCTGGAGGAGATCGGCGCTTATGACGCGACGGACGACATCTTCATCGCCCTCGCGAGCGCACCCATCACGAACCTCAGCTCGGCTGACGCCTCCTATGAGTGGTATCAGGCGAAAAATCCGACCTATTTTCTCTTCAACGCCATGGCGTTCGACCGCCTCGGTCAGCCGCTGGAGAGCTTCCCGGTGGGACCGAAGAACAAGTATCCCCTCGGCAGCAACATTCTCGGCGGCGCGCACGAGGACGAACTCGCGGCGCTGCTCTATGACTGGTATGTCGACTATGTCCAGTCCCTTGGTCTCGACCTCGGCGACGACGGACGCAGCGGCGAATTTTACGAGGGCTTCGCCTCCGTCTATGCCGACGCGCTCGCGGAGTATATCCGCCGCTATGACGAGCTGCGCACGGAAAAGCAGCCCGCGACTGTGGAGGAATACCTGAAGAGCCTCGACAGCAAGGGCACCGGCTGGTTTACCTATGACGCCGCGACCGGCAAGGTGACGATCACCGACCTCGACGCGCTCGTTGTGAACCACATCGCGCGCAAGAAAATGTGCCCCAGTCTGGACAGCTATAACTACAAGAGCAACGAAAACGACGCCTTCAAGGACGCCTCCGGCAAGACGGTCCACTTCAGCGCCACGGTGCGCGACGCGCTGGGCACGCTGATCGAGAAGAAGGACAGCTACGGCTGGACCGCGGAGGAGCTCGCTTACATCGAAGCGCTCTACGGTGACTATAACGCCGGCATCAGCGACGAGAGCGGCTATCTTCTGGAGGTCATGAGCCCCATCAACTATGTTGCGGAGCGCGAGGGCTTCGCCGGCGCGGACGTCGCCCCCTTCTGGCGGCTGCGCATCGGCAGCGAGGACGGCGACCACGGCGCGCCCGCGGCGTGGCTCATCGCCGAGGGGCTGAAGAAGTATCAGCCGGAGACGGAGGTCTCCATGGGAATCGCGTGGGGTATGGGCCACAGCCTCTCCGAGCTCACCGAGCAGGACCTCTATGACTACATCGCGGACATTATGCTGCGCACGGACGCGCTGCCCGACCTCGGACCGGACGAATCCGCGAGCGCGGTCGGCTCCAGCCAGAGCCTTTCCGTCGACGGCGTCGCGGTGCAGTGCCCGATGGTCAACATCGGCGGCTACAATTACTTCCGCCTGCGCGATCTCGCAATGCTCATGCGCGATACGCAGGCAGCCTTCTCCGTCGATTTTGACGCGGAGGCGCGCACCGTGAGCGTCACCACCGGCGGCAAATACGCGCCCGTGGGCGGCGAGCTCACCGGCGCCGCGGACACCGCAAGCTGCGTCCGCAGCGGCTGGACGCTCCTCGTCGATGGCAAGACGGCGGACGTCTCCGTCTACAACATCGGCGGCAGCAACTACTACAAGCTCCGCGACCTCGCCGACGCAATCGGCTTCGACGTGGACTACATCAACGCCACCCGCCTCGTCGCGATCAACGGCAAAAAGGCGCTCTAAACCTTCCACAACGACGGCGTGACCGAGATCACGGACGCGAGCCTCGACCGCTATTTCCGCGAGGGAACGTCGATCGAGGGCGTCAAGGCGCTGCTGCGCGCCGGCGCGGTCTATGCGGCGCCGCCGTCCCCGGCAGCGAGCGCGGCGCGGCGGACTTCGTGATCAACGATTTTCCGAGTCTCTGGAAGACCGGCGAGAGCACCTGGGCTTACAGCGTCCACAAGCTCTACAGTGCAGAGGACCTGAGCTTTGAGGAGGCGAGCCTCGGCTTCATTCAGGGCATCAGCAAGATGCGCGGTCTGGACGTCCGGCTCTACAGCGCCGACGGCGTCTATGCCGACCGGATGGAGGTGCTCATCAAGGAGAGCACGCTCGTAAATTTCATGGAAAAGACGGGCGACACCGTCCGCATTGGGCGCTATGACTTCGCGCTCGCAACGAACGAGATCCGCCCGGATGTCAATGGATATCAGCTTCCCTGCGGCGAACGTGGACCCGAATCTCCGCGTCGGCGATATCGCGCTCTACTGGTGCGAAAACGGCGTGTGGCACATCCAGCAGGCTGTCGCCGCGGCGGGAACGCTCACGCAGGGCAGCGGTGAGGAGAAGTTCATTTTAAACGGCACGGCTTATGCCGATGCGCTCATCACCCGCTATAATCTTCAGGCGGCGAACCGCAGCTCCCAGTTCCTCACCGCCCACACCGTGCTTTCCCTTCAGGACTATCCCGTGACCATGTGGAGCACGGAGACGGGCTATCCCATCGGCTTCACCCGCGGCGGCAGGCGTGGAGGAGCTGCTGAACGCCGGTCAGGTCTATGTCAACGGCTTCGCCGTTCCCGCGGCGGAGAAGGCGGACATTCAGTTCAAGGTCAACGGCTTCGTCAGCTTCTATAAGGATGGAGCGGAGTGGAAGCAGAGCGTCCACAAGGCGACGGACGGCGAGGCGACCTTCGTCGGCGCGCGCCGCAGCTTCGTGGAGGGACTCTCCAAAATGGCAGGTCTGACCGTAAAGCTCAGCTGCGGCGAGGACGGCTTCGTCACGCGCATCGATTTTACCGTTAAGGAGACCGTTGCGGTCGACAAGCTGCTCGATCAGGGCAACGGCACGCTCCGCATCGAGCGCAGCAGCTTCACCCTTGCCAACAAGCCCGGCATGCCGGATATCAACAACACCGTGTTTTCCAAGGAAAACGTGGACCCGGAGCTCCGCGCCGGCGACCTCGCCCTCTATTGGGAGGCGGCGGACGGCTGGCACCTCCAGCGCGCAGACGGCGTTGCGGGCATTCTGTATGGCGGCAAGGACCACAGCCACTATATTTTCAACGGCATCCGCTACGGTGACAGCAACATCACGAAATACAGCCTTGCAAAGGCGAACCGCCCCGGCCAGTTCCTGGAGGCGCGCCGCACGCTCGGACTGTTTGACGTCGAAGTGACCGCGTGGTTCACCGGAACGGGCTATCCCTTCGGCTTTACCGGCGGCGAGCATGCCCGCGAGACGCTGGAGCTCGGCGTGAAGAACGCCGAGACCGCGCGCGGCGGCATCAAAGCAAGCGCCGATGGCAGCGACACGGCAGCGTCGGAGCGCTGGATGACCGCGGAGGACCTCGCCGCGTTCGACGCGCAGCTCGCCGCGGCAAAGGCGGCGCTTGCGGATTCCTCCGCCTCCGCGCTGGACCTCGACCGCGCCGTCTATGAGCTCGCCGTCGCGCTCGATCGCGCCGCACAGGGCACCAAGGCGTAAACGAAAACCGCTCATTTTCTTTCCTTCTTCTATGCGGCGCGGGTGCTTGACCCCATCCGCGCCGCGCTTTTTGCAAAGAAAAGAGACCGCCGGGAGGCGGTCTCTTTTGCTTTATTGGATTTTTTACCGCCGCTCCATCACGCGTTTTGCGGCGTCGGCGATGTGGTGGCTTGTCATGCCGAAGCGTTCCATCAGGTCGCTCATCTTGCCGACGGCGCCGAAGCAGTCCTGGAAGCCGATGAACTCCAGCGGGGTCGGGCGGCGGAGCGCGAGCGCTTCCGCGACGGCGGAGCAGAGCCCGCCGATGACATTGTGGTTATCGCAGACGACGGCGCAGCCGGTCTTGGCGACGGAGGCGTCGATAGCGTCCGCGTCGAGCGGCTTGATCGTGTGGACGCCGAGCACCTCGGCGGAGACGCCCTCGGCGGCGAGCGCCTCGGCTGCGCGCATCGCCTGCTCGATCTCAACGCCGGAGGCGATGAGCGTGACATCCGTGCCCTCGCGGAGCAGGTCCGCCTTACCAAGCTTGAACTCGCCGTTCAGACGCGGATAGACCGGCGGGGCGAGCTTGCGGAGCTGGCGGATATAGACGGGACCGTCGTGCGCCATGATCTGAGGCAGCGCCTCCAGATACTGGCCGCAGTCGGAGGGCTCATAGACGAGGAAGCCGGGGATGGCGCGCATGATGGCGGTGTCCTCGACGCCCATGTGCGTGCCGCCGTTCATCTGGGCGGAGACGCCGGGGTCCGTTCCGACGACGACGACCTTCAGCCCGGCATAGCTCACGGAGATGGCGAGCTGGTCCGCAACGCGGCGCGTTGCGAAGGGGGCGAAGGTGAAGATAAAGGGCTTATAGCCGTAAGAGGCGAGACCGGCGGCGACGCCGACCATGTTCGCCTCGGCGATGCCGACGTTCAGCGTGCGGTCCGGGAAATCCTTGGCGAGACCGGCGGTGCCGCAGGCTCCGCCGAGGTCGGCGTTGATGACGATGACCTTATCGTCCTGCGCCATCTGCTCCTTCAGATACCCAGCCACGACCTGACGCATGGGCAGGGAGGCAGCTTCCTTCACATTCATTTCTCCAGACCTCCTTCCAGCTCATGCAGCGCCTGCTCGTGCTGCTCGGCGGTAAACGTCATGCTGTGGCAGGCGATGGGGGAGTTTTCCGCGCGGGAGTAACCCTTGCCCTTCACCGTGTGCAGCACGATCATGGACGGGCTGCCCGTGTGCGCCTTGGCGCGGCAGATCGCATCGTCGATGGCGGCGACGTCGTGACCGTCGACCTCGATGACGTTCCAGCCGAAAGCGGTCCACTTGTCGGCGAGCGGCGCAATGCCGGTCATCTCGTCGACATAGCCGTCGATCTGCTGCTTGTTATAGTCGGTAAAGCCGATCAGGTGGTCCAGCTTTTCGTGGCAGGCGAACATGGCGGCCTCCCAGACCTGCCCCTCCTCGCTCTCGCCGTCGCCCAGCATGCAGTAGGTGTAAGCGCCGTCGCCGGAGAGCTTCGAGCCGATGGCAATGCCCACGGCGGCGGAGAGTCCCTGACCCAGCGAGCCCGCGGTCATGTCCACGCCGGGGGTGAGCCGGCGGTCAACGTGGCTCGGCAGGCGGGTGTAGGGCTTGTTCATCGTGTGCAGCCAGCTCTTGTCGAAATAGCCCTTTTCGGCGAGCGTTGCATACAGCACGGGGCCGGCGTGACCCTTGGAGAGGACGAACCGGTCGCGTCCCGGCATATCCGGGTTCGCGGGGTCGATGTTCATGTGCCGGTAGTAGAGCGTCACCACGGCCTCGACCGCGGAGAGACTGCCGCCCACATGACCGCTGCCCACCGTGGCGATGGTGTCAACGATCAGGTAGCGGATCTCCCGGCACTTCGACTCCAGCTCTTTTACAGTTGCGGAATCCAT
>CALJDB010000242.1 GCA_938023775.1 uncultured Clostridia bacterium | reverse complement strand
GCCGCATTTTTTATTTTCCGCCGAAGGCAAGGAGACTATAATTATGATCGTTGTATTAAAGCACGGCGTCACGCAGGACAAGCGCGACCAGCTCATCGACTGGCTGAAGGGTCAGGGGCTCAATATCCACATTTCCGAGGGAATGTATCAGACCGTTCTCGGTCTCGTGGGCGACACGACACGCGTGGATATGGACCTCATCGGCAGTCTCGGCATCGTGGACTCCGTGACGCGCGTGACGGAGCCGTTCAAGTGCTGCAACCGCAAGTTCCACCCGGACGACACGGTCGTGGACGTCAGCGGCGTGCCGGTCGGCGGCGGGCACTTCGCCATGATCGCGGGTCCCTGCTCCGTGGAGAGCGAGGAGCAGATCGTCGGCATTGCGCGGGCGGTAAAGGCGGCGGGCGCAAAGCTGCTCCGCGGCGGCGCGTTCAAGCCGCGCACCTCGCCCTACGACTTTCAGGGGCTGAAGGCGCAGGGGCTGGAGCTGCTCAAGATCGCCCGGCAGGAGACCGGACTGCCCATCGTCACGGAGATCATGGGCGTGGAGCATCTTCCGCTTTTCGAGGACGTGGACCTCATTCAGGTCGGTGCGCGGAATATGCAGAACTTCGACCTTCTGAAGGAGCTGGGGCGCCAGCCCAAGCCCATCTTGCTCAAACGCGGACTCGCCAGCACGCTCAAGGAGCTTCTGATGAGCGCCGAATACATCATGGCGGGCGGCAACGAGCAGGTCATCCTCTGCGAGCGCGGCATCCGCACCTTTGACGACTACACGCGCAACACGCTGGACCTCGCGGTCGTGCCCATGCTGCACGAGCTGACCCACCTGCCCGTCATCGTGGATCCCAGCCACGCGACCGGCATCGCCCGCCTCGTGCCGCCGATGGCGCTCGCGGCGACCGCCGCGGGTGCGGACGGGCTCATCATCGAGGTGCATAACGACCCGATCCACGCCCTCTGCGACGGCGCACAGAGCCTGCGCCCGGAGGAATACGAGGCGCTCGCGAAGCGCGTCGGCGCCGTGCGGGAGGTGCTCGCGTGAGCACCGTCGGCATTGTCGGCCTTGGGCTGATCGGCGGCTCCTTCGCCAAGGCTTACCGTGAAAAAGGCTGGCGGGTGCTCGCCCACGACATTGACCGCAGCACGCTGGACTTCGCCGCGCTGAGCGGCGCGATAAACGGCGAGCTGACGGCGGAAGCGCTCGCGGACTGCGACCTCATATTGCTCTCCGCTTACCCCGCCGCCTCCATCGAATATTTCCGCGGAGCGGCGGCGCATATCGGGCAAAAGCCCGTTGTCGTCGACTGCTGCGGCACAAAGCGCGTCGTCTGCGCCGCCTGCTTCCCCATCGCGGCGGAGCACGGCGTCACCTTTGTCGGCGGCCATCCCATGGCGGGCACGCACAATTCCGGCTTCAAATATTCCCGCGCGAACCTCTACCACGGCGCGCCGATGGTGCTCGTTCCGCCCGACCGGGACGATATCGCGCTTTTAGACCGCGTAAAGACCCTGCTCGCCCCGGCGGGCTTCGGGCGCTTTTCCGTCACGACGGCGGAGGAGCATGACGCGATGATCGCCTTCACCTCCCAGCTCGCCCACATCGTCTCCAACGCCTATATCAAAAGCCCGGCAGCCGATGCGCACAAGGGCTTTTCCGCCGGGAGCTACAAGGACCTCACGCGCGTTGCGTGGCTGGAGCCGAACATGTGGTCGGAGCTTTTTCTCGAAAACCGCGACTACCTGCTCGCGGAGCTCGACCATCTGATGCAGAGCCTCTCGGAATACCGCGCCGCGATCGCCGCGGACGACCGGCCGGAGCTCATCCGGCTGCTCGACGAGGGCAGGCGGCGCAAGGCGGAGGTGGACGGACGATGACCGCGATCCGCATTAACGCCTCGCGGAGCTACGACGTTCTGATCCGCCGCGGACTGCTGGACGAAGCCGGGGCGCGCATCGCCGCCGCCTCCGCCGGGCGCACTGCCGCCGTCATTTCCGACACGAACGTCCTCCCGCTTTACGGCGCGCGGCTTTGCGAAAGCCTTAAAAAAGCGGGCTTCCGCGTCGTCACCCACGCCGTCCCAGCCGGGGAAACGAGCAAGGACCTTGCCCATTACGGTGCGCTGCTCGCCTTTCTCGGCGAGAGCGGTCTGACGCGCAGCGACACGGTCGTCGCGCTCGGCGGCGGCGTCGTGGGCGACCTTGCGGGCTTTGCCGCGGCGACTTATCAGCGCGGCGTCGGCTTCGTTCAGGTGCCGACGACGCTGCTCGCCGCGGTGGACTCCTCCGTCGGCGGCAAGACCGCCATCGACCTGCCGACCGGGAAAAATCAGGCTGGCTGCTTTTACCAGCCGGGTCTCGTCCTCTGCGACATCGACACGCTCGCCACGCTCCCGGAGCGCGAATACCGCTGCGGCTGCGGCGAGGTCATCAAATACGGGATGCTCTACGACGCCGCGTTTTTCTCTTCCCTGCGCCGGACGCCGGTGCGGGACCAGCTGGAGACCGTCATCGCCGCCTGCGTGGAGTATAAGCGCCGCGTGGTCGCGGCGGACGAATTCGACACCGGGGCGCGGCAGAAGCTGAACCTCGGCCACACCTTCGGTCACGCGATCGAGGCGTGCAGCGGTCTTGCCGTACCCCACGGCTGCGCCGTCGCCGCCGGGATGGCGCTCGTCACCCGTGCGGCGGTGAAGCGCGGGCTCTGCGCCCCGGAGACGCTGGACGCGCTGCTGGATATCTTAAAGGAATACGATCTCCCGACCGGGACCGATTACCCCGCGGACGCGCTCGCCGCCGCGGCGATGACGGACAAAAAGCGCGCGGGCGGCGCGGTGAATCTCATCGTGCCGGAGGCGGTCGGCAGCTGCCGCATCCTGCCGGTCCCGGCGGCGGAGCTCGCCGACTGGCTGCGGGACGGAGGTGCGGCATGACAATAACACTCGCGCCCGGCGCGCGGAGCGGCTGCGTGACCGTTCCGGCGTCGAAATCCGAGGCGCACCGCCTGCTCATCTGCGCCGCGCTGGGGGGTTCTCCGGTCGAGCTCCTCTGCGGCGGCGCTTCCGCGGATATTCTGGCGACCGCGGCGTGCCTGAGGGCGCTGGGGGCTGACATCCGGGAAAATACGCCGGAGCACTTTTCCGTAAAGCCATGTGATGTTATTCCCCACGATGAAGCCCGTCTCCCCTGCGGGGAGAGCGGCTCCACGCTGCGCTTTCTGCTGCCGCTCGTCGGCGCGCTGGGCGCGCGGGCGGTTTTTGAAATGCAGGGCAGGCTCCCGGAGCGGCCCCTCGCGCCGCTGGACGCGGTGCTGCGCGAACACGGAATGCGCATCGAGCGCGACGGCGCGCTCCTGCACTGCGCCGGGCGGCTCACGCCGGGGGCGTTTTCGCTCCCCGGCAACGTCTCTTCGCAGTATATTTCCGGACTTTTGATGGCGCTCCCGCGCTTGGACGGCGACAGCGTTCTGACCGTCACGGGACCGCTGGAGTCCGCCGGTTACGTCGCCATGACGGAAGCGGCGCTGCGCGCGGCGGGCATTGACTTTGAAAAGCAGGGTCAGACGTGGCGCATCCCCGGCGGGCAGGTCTGCCGCCTCCCGGCGGAAATGCGCGTGGAGGGCGACTGGTCCGGCGCGGCGTTTTTTCTCTGCGCCGGGGCGCTCTCGCCGCAGGGCGTGACGGTCCGCGGGCTCTCGCTCTCCTCTGCGCAGGGCGACCGCGCCGTGCTGGATGTCCTGTGCGCCTTCGGCGCGGAGATCGAGACGGCGGCGGACGCCGTTACCGTCCGGCGCGGCGCACTCCGCGGCGTCACGATCGACGCCGGACCCATCCCGGACCTCATCCCGGTCCTCAGCGTCGTCGCCGCCGTTTCCGCGGGCGTAACGCGCATTGAAAACGCCGGGCGGCTCCGCCTGAAGGAGTCCGACCGGCTGAAGAGCACCGCCGCGCTGCTCCGCGCCCTCGGCGGGCGCGTCACGGAGCTCGAAAGCGGGCTCGTCATCGAAGGGCGAGACGCGCTCACCGGCGGGGTCGCCGACCCCTGGCGCGACCACCGCATCGCGATGGCAGCCGCCGTCGCCGCGACGGTCAGCACTGCGCCCGTTACGATCCCGGACAGCGAGTGCGCCGCGAAATCCTACCCCCGCTTCTGGGACGATTTTCAGCAATTGAAGGGAGGCTCGGCATGAGCAGCAGCTACGGAGAAAACCTGCGCATCACCGTTTTCGGTCAGTCCCACGCGCCCGCCGTCGGCGTTACGATGGAGGGCATCCCCGCCGGGGAGCCGGTGGATCTCGCCGCGCTCCAGCGCTTTCTGGACCGCCGCGCGCCGGGGCAGAATGACTGGTCCACCCCGCGGCGCGAGGAGGATAAGCCGGAGATCCTCTGCGGGCTCCAAAACGGCGTCACCTGCGGCGCGCCGCTCACAGCGGTCATCCGCAACACGAACACCCGCTCCGGCGACTACGCCGCGCTGCGCCGCCGCCCGCGGCCGGGGCATGCGGATTACACCGCGGAGGTGAAGTATTCCGGCGCGCAGGACGCCGCCGGGGGCGGGCACTTTTCCGGCAGGCTCACCGCACCGCTCTGCATCGCGGGCGGGATCTGCCTCCAGCTTTTGTCGCGCGAGGGCATTGCGGTCATCAGCCGCATCGCCGCCATCGCCGACGTCGCCGACGAGGGCGCGCTGACGGACTCCACCGCGAATAAGCCCTTCCCCACCGTCAGCGACGCGCGGGGCGAGCAGATGCGCGCCGCTATCGCCGCGGCGCGCGCGGAGGGCGACAGCGTCGGCGGCATCATCGAGTGCGCCGTGCTGGGGCTTCCCGCCGGGCTCGGCGACCCGATGTTCGGCGGCATGGAAAACCGCATTGCCGCCGCCGTGTTCGGCATTCCCGCCGTCAAGGGCATTGAGTTCGGCGCGGGCTTCGCCGCCGCCGCGCTGCGCGGCAGCGAGAATAACGACGCCTTCGCCGTCGAGAACGGCAAAATCGTCACGGAAACGAACCGCTGCGGCGGCATTTTAGGCGGCATTACGGACGGCATGCCGCTTTGGTTCCGGGCGGCGGTCAAGCCGACGCCCTCCATCGCCCGCGCCCAGCGCACGGTCGATCTGGACACGCTGGAGAACGCGGAAATCTGCATCACAGGCCGCCACGACCCCTGCATCGTCCCCCGCGCCGTTCCCTGTATCGAAGCCGCGGCGGCGATCGCCGTTTATGACGCGCTGCTCGCGCGCAGAAAAGAAAGGAGATAACGAAAAATGGACCTCAACGACTACCGCCGCGAGATCGACGGCATCGACGCGCAGCTTCTGGAACTTTTCGCCCGGCGCATGGACGTTGCCGCCGCCATCGCGGAATACAAAAAGGAAAACGCCCTGCCGGTTCTGGACCCCAGCCGCGAGCGGCAGAAGCTGCTGGACGTTGCGGAAATGGCGCCGGAGGCGCTGCGGGACTACGCCGTCAGCCTCTACTCCCTGCTCTTTGAGCTCAGCCGCGGCTATCAAAACCGCATTCTCGGCGTCCGCACAGAGCTGACGCAGCAGATCGCGGACGCCATTGCCGAGACGCCGCAGCTCTTCCCCGAAAGCGCCGCCGTCGCCTGTCAGGGCGTGGAGGGCGCTTACTCCCAGCTCGCCTGCGACCGGCTGTTCCGGCTCGCGAACATCTTTTATTTCTCCTCCTTCGAGGCGGTGTTCTCCGCCATCGAAAAGGGGCTCTGCCGCTACGGCGTCATCCCGCTCGAAAACTCCACCGCCGGCTCCGTCAACGCGGTCTACGATCTGATGATGCGCCACGATTTCCGCATTGTGCGCTCCGTGCGGCTGAAGGTGGACCACAATCTGCTCGCCGCGCCGGGGGCGGCGCTCGGCGATATCAGGGAGATTTACTCCCACGAGCAGGCGATCGCCCAGTGCTCCGGCTTTTTGCAGTCGCTCCCCGGCGTCACGGTCGTGCGCTGCGAGAACACGGCGGCAGCCGCCAAGCGCGTCGCCGAATCCGGGCGGACGGACGTCGCGGCGCTCTCCTCCCGCTCCTGCGCGGAGCTTTACGGACTTCAGTGCCTCGCCGCGGACGTGCAGGATCAGGGCAACAACTTCACGCGCTTCATCTGCATCGCGAAAAACCTCGAAATTTATCCGGGCGCGGACCGCACCAGCCTTATGATGGTGCTGCCCCACCGCCCCGGCTCGCTCTATAAGGTGCTCTCCCGCTTCTATGCGCTCGGCATCAACCTGAATAAGCTCGAAAGCCGCCCGCTGCCGGAGCGCAACTTTGAGTTTATGTTCTATTTCGACCTCGACGCGCCGGTCTATTCCCCCGGCTTCCGGCAGCTGATGGGCGAGCTTCCGGGGCTCTGCGAGGAGTTCCACTATCTCGGCAGCTACAGCGAGGTGCTCTGACATGGGCGGCAGCTACGGTCTGCTCGGCGAGCGGCTTGGACACAGCTACTCCCCCGCCATCCACGCCGCCCTCGCGGACTATGACTACCGGCTCTATGAGGTCCCGCGGGAGGAGCTGGACGCTTTTCTCACCCGGCGCGAATTTGACGGGCTGAACGTCACCATCCCCTACAAAAAGGCGGTCATCCCCTACTGCGCCGCGCTCTCGCCCATCGCGGCGGAGCTCGGCAGCGTGAACGTGCTGCTCCGCCGCCCGGACGGCACGCTGCTTGGCGACAACACGGACGCTTACGGCTTCGCCGGGCTCGTTCGCCGCAGCGGAATCGACCCGGCGGGCAAAAAGGCGCTCGTCCTCGGCAGTGGCGGCGCCTCCGCGACGGTCTGCGCCGTGCTGCGGCAGCTCGGCGCGGCGGACGTGACCGTCATCTCCCGCTCCGGACCGGATAACTATGAAAATCTGGACCGCCACGCGGACGCGGAGCTCATCGTGAACGCCACGCCGGTCGGCATGTTCCCCGGCAACGGCGCGTCGCCCGTGGACCTTGAGCGCTTCCCGCGCTGCGCCGGTGTGCTGGACGTGGTTTATAACCCGGCGCGCACGGCGCTGCTGCTTCAGGCGGAGGCGCGCGGCATTCCCTGCGCGGGCGGGCTCTATATGCTCGCGGCACAGGGCAAACGCGCGGCGGAGCTTTTTCTGGACAAAGCCATCGACGACGCGGAGACGGAGCGCGTCTGCGCGATGCTCTCGCGCGAGATGGAGAACATCATCCTCATCGGCATGCCGGGCTGCGGCAAGACGACGGTCGCCGCCGCGCTGGGCGAAGCGCTCGGACGCCCCGTGCTGGACAGCGACGAGGCGGTGGAGCGCGCCGCGGGGCGCTCGATCCCGGAGATCTTCGCCGAGGGCGGCGAGGCGGCGTTCCGCGCGCTGGAGACCGCGGCGCTCGCGGAACTCGGCAAGCGTTCCGGCGTCATCCTCGCGACGGGCGGCGGCTGCGTGACGCGGCGGGAAAACTATCCGCTGCTCCACCAGAACGGCAGAATTTTCTGGCTGCGGCGGGACATCGAAAAGCTTCCGACCGCGGGCAGACCCATTTCCCAGAGCCGCGATCTCGCGGACTTATCGCGCGAGCGCGAGGCGCTCTACCGCGCCTTCGCCGACCGCAGCATCGACAATAACGGCGCGGTGGAGTCCACCGCGGCGCAAATTCTGGAGGCGATAGAATGAAGCTTCTCATCATCAACGGTCCGAACTTAAACCTGCTCGGTCTGCGCGAGCCGGAAATTTACGGAAAGCAGGACTACGCCGCGCTCTGCCGCTTTGTGCTGGACGCCTGCGCCGAGGCGGGCGCGGAAGGCGAGCTCTTCCAGTCCAACCACGAGGGCGCGATCGTGGACCGCATTCAGGCGGCTTACGGCGTCTTCGACGGCATCGTCATCAACCCCGCCGCCTATACCCACACGTCCGTCGCCATCTTGGACGCGCTGAAGGCGGTCGCCACCCCCGCCGTGGAGGTCCACCTCTCGGACGTCAACGCGCGCGAGCCGTTCCGCCATGTGTCCTACGCGGGGCTCGCCTGCGTCAAAAGCATCATCGGGCTCGGCTTCGAGGGCTACCGGCAGGCGATCTTGTATCTGAAGGACTATCTTGCAAAGGAGGCGAGGGCATGACCGATCCCCGGCTTCTGGACTGGGGCGGCAGCGGCTGCGCCATCCGCGAGATTGCGGCTTACGGCGCGCGCCGCGCCGCGGAGATCGGCGCGGAGAACGTCTATAACTTCTCCATCGGCAGTCCGAGCATCGACCCGCCGCCCTGCGTCGGCGAGGCGATCGAGCGCCTGCTGCACACCGTGCCGCCCACGCTGCTCCACGCTTACGCGCCCGCGCAGGGGCTCCCGGAGGTGCGCGAGGCGGTCGCGGCTTACTTAAACCGCACGTTCGCGATGGATTACCGCGCGGAGGACATTTTTATGACGGACGGCGCCTCCGCGGCGCTCTCCGTGCTCGCCCGCGCGCTCCTCTCCCCCGGCGACGAGGCGGTGGCGCTTGCGCCGTTTTTCTCCGAATACCGCGTGTTCGCCGAGCAGACCGGGGCGGCGCTGCGCGTTGCGCCCTGCCTGCCGGACTCGTTCCAGCCGGACCTCACTGCGCTGGAGTCCGCGGTCACGCCGCGCACCGCGCTCGTGATCTTAAACTCCCCGAATAACCCCTCCGGCGTTGTTTACACGCGCGAGAGCCTCGCCGCGGTCTGCGCGCTGCTGGAGCGGCGGGAGCGCGAGTACGGGCACCCGATCTATCTCCTCGCCGACGAGCCCTACCGCGAGCTTGTCTACGGCGGCGCGGAGGTGCCGTTTCTCCCGGCGATGTATGCCGACGCGGTCTACTGCTACTCGTTCAGCAAGTCGCTCTCCCTGCCCGGCGAGCGCGTGGGCTTTCTGGCGCTCGCGCCGCGCGCGGCGGAGCATGACGCGGTGATGACCGCCGTCGCGGGGGCTTACCGCGCGCAGGGCTACATCTGCGTGTCCTCGCTGTTCCAGCGCGTCGCCGCGGCGTGCCTCGGCAAGACGGCGGACCTCTCCGCTTACGCGGAAAACCGCGATCTCATTTACGGCGCGCTCACGGAGCTGGGCTTTTCCTGTGCGAAGCCGGACGGCGCGTTTTACCTCTTCCTCCGCTCCCCGGAGCCGGACTCCCGCGCCTTCTGCCGCCGCGCGATGGCGCACGATATTCTCCTCGTCCCCGGCGACGACTTTGCCTGCCCCGGCTACGCCCGCCTCGCCTACTGCGTCGCAAAGGACACCATCGCCCGCTCCATCCCAGCCTTCCGCGCACTGGCAGACGAGTATCACCTGACATGACGAATCGCTCCCCGGCAGCAGCCAGGGA
>CALJDB010000241.1 GCA_938023775.1 uncultured Clostridia bacterium | reverse complement strand
CATTCGCGTGTATTCTCGCGCCCGCAGCTGATGTTCAGATTTCCGTTGCGGCAGCGCAGGGCGTCTAAAAACTCCTTCGGAACGGTCGCGCCGGGCAGCGCGACGCAGTATTCGAGCTCATAGAGCGTGCCCATATTGCTGGTCTTGACGCGGACGAGCTCGTGAGAGCGGGTGAAGCGGGCGAAGAGATCGTCGAAGAGCCCGTCGTAGTCGAGGCTTTCCGGAATCGTGATCTTCAGCACGCGCTCATTCGCGCCGCGCTCGCCGAAGTGCAGCGCCGTCAGCGCCGTGAGCGCGCTGCCGACGAGCAGGAAGGCGAGCAGCGCGAGCCCGATATAGCCCATGCCGGTCGCGAGCCCGATCGCCATGGCGAGCAGCAGCACGCCGATCTCCCGCGCCGTGCCCGGCGCGGAGCGGAAGCGCACGAGCCCGAACGCGCCCGCCACGGCGACGCCCGCGCCGAGATTGCCGTTGACGAGCATGATGACGACCTGCACCGCCGCGGGCAATATTGCGAGCGTGACGGCGAAGCTCTGGGTCGAGCGGGAGCGGAAGGAGCCGACGAACGCGGCACCGAGTCCGAGAACGAGCGAAACGGCGGTGCAGATGAGGAAGGCGGAGAGCGTCAGCCCCTCCGCGGGGATGATAGAATCAAGCACAGCAGGCAGCCTCCTTTGCGTGGAAAGTCTGATTCAGAATGTGGGTCTCATAAAATGTGCCGTATTTGGAAAAGGCGCCGGGGAACGCGCCGGCGTCCGTCAGCAGGCGGCTGAGCCAGAGGGGGGCTGCGCCGGGGATCTTGATCTCCATCAGCACCGCGTCGGGCGGCAGAATCGCCGCGCCGTAGTCCCCGGCGCGCAGATCGGCGTTTTCGTCCCGGCAGCGCAGGGCGGTGTCGAAGGTGATGCGCAGCTCCGGGTCCTCTCGCCCGGTGAAGGCGAGGCGGTCGTAGCCGATGAAGACCTTCGGCTCCGTGTGATAAAAGGACTGAAACCACGCGATCTCCTGCCCAATCTGACCCTTTGCGGCTGCCTCGCCGCGCAGGAACGCCGCCGCCTCCGCCGCGCCCATCGTGATGCGCCGCTTATACACCACGCCGTCGAACTTTTTCTTCAGCTCCACGAAAACGCGCCCGTCCTCCGCCGGGACGCCGTAGCTGCGGACGCGGAGCTTTTCCTTATACACCGGCTTCTCCAGCGAGGTGCGGATCAGCCGCCAGTCCGGCGTATCATAATAAATGTTGCAGATGGTATACGCGCCGTAGGCGTCCTTTTTCATATAGGGCGCCATGCCCTGCAGGATCGCCCGCTGCTG
>CALJDB010000240.1 GCA_938023775.1 uncultured Clostridia bacterium | reverse complement strand
TACAACCCCTCAGGCGCTTCGCGCCAGCTCCCCTTGCACAGGGGAGCCTTTAAATTGTGCGGCTTCGCCGCGTTGATTCTGCCCCTCTTACCCGTTGATTCTCTGCACCTCGCGCACCCCCGGCACCGCCGTGAGCCGCGCGATGACGGCGTTCAGCTCGTCGCGGTCGCGGACTTCGAGGGTGAGGGTGGTCATGGCGCGGCCGTTGCCGACGTCGCGGGAGGAGAGGGCGCGGACCTTGGCGTTCATGGAGTTGAGCACCATCGCGATGTCCATGATGAGCGCGTTGCGGTCGTCGGAGCTCAGCTTCAGCGTTGTGATATAGGTCTCCGTCGGGTGGATCGCCCAGCTCGCGTCAACCCAGCGCCCGCCGCCGTCGGGGTTGAGGCGCCCGGAAATGTGGTTCTGGCAGTCCGTGCGGTGGATGGAGACGCCGTAGCCGCGGGTGATGAAGCCCACGATCTCGTCGCCGGGGACCGGCGTGCAGCAGCGCGCGAATTTAATAAGGCAGTTGTCGAGTCCGTCGACGAGAACGCCCTGATTGGGGTGGCGCTGCGTCTCGCGCTCATTGCGGCGCGCCGCCGCCTCGTTGACGCGGTCGAGCGCGGTCTTCTCCGCGGCGTCCGCCGCCTTCTGGGCGCGGATGAGCTCGTCGCGGATGCGGTTCGCAATTTTGTTCGCGGTCAGACCGCCGTAGCCGATGGCGGCGTAAACGTCGTCCATCGAGGTCATGGCGAGCTTTTTCAGGACCGTTGCGAGCACGTCGCTCTCCGCGATCTCCGCCTGCGTGATCTCACAGCGGCGGAGCTCCGCGTCGAGCATCTCCTTGCCCTGCACGATGTTCTCCTCGCGCTTTTCCTTCTTGAGCCACTGCTTGATCTTCGCGCGGGCGGAGCCGCTCTTCGCGATTTTGAGCCAGTCGCGGCTCGGTCCCGGCGCAGCCTTGCTCGTGAGAATTTCAACGATATCGCCGTTTTGCAGCACATGCCCGAAGGGCACGATGCGGCCGTTGACCTTCGCGCCGACCATGGAGTTGCCGACGGCGGAGTGGATGTTATAGGCAAAGTCGATGGGTGTTGCGCCCGCGGGGAGGGAGCTGACGTCCCCCTTCGGGGTGAAGACGAAGACCTCGTCGGCGAACATCTCCACCTTGAGCCCGGAGAGAAAGTCCTCCGCGTCCGACTCCTGCTGCGTCTCCAGCAGGCGGCGGATCCACGCGAACTTCTCCTCATCGCCCTCCTTGACGCCCGCCTCGCCGGACTTATATTTCCAGTGCGCCGCAACGCCGTATTCCGCCGTGCGGTGCATCTCCCATGTGCGGA
>CALJDB010000239.1 GCA_938023775.1 uncultured Clostridia bacterium | reverse complement strand
TTTTTCCTCGGCTCCGGCGACGGGCACACGGAGATCTGCGAAAACGGCATTTTCTACGACGTGGACTATATCAACGGTCAGAAGACCGGCTTTTTCCTCGACCAGAAATATAACCGCGCCGCTGCCGCCCGCCTCGCGCCGGGACGCCGGGTGCTCGACTGCTTCACCCACACGGGCGCCTTCGGCTTAAACGCCGCCGCAGCCGGGGCGGCGCACGTCACGAGTGTGGACATCTCCGCCGACGCCGTCGCCCAGAGCCGCCGCAACGCCGCACGCAACGGGCTGGACGGGCGCGTGGACTATCTCTGCGCGGATGTGTTCGATCTGCTGACCGAGCTCGCCGCGCAGGGCTGCCGCGACTATGACTACATCATTCTCGATCCCCCGGCGTTCACAAAGTCGGGCGCAACGGTGAAAAACGCGGTGCGCGGGTACAAGGAGATCAACCTCAAGGCGATGAAGCTGCTGCCGCGCGGCGGCTATCTCGCCACCTGCTCCTGCTCCCACTTTATGACGGACGAGCTCTTCCGCGCCATGCTCGCCTCCGCCGCGGCGGACGCCGCCGTTTCCCTGCGCCAGATCGAGGCGCGGCAGCAGGGTCCGGACCACCCCATCCTCTGGGGTGTGCCGGAGACGGATTATCTGAAGTTTTATCTCTTTCAGGTGGTGTAAAAAATGGAACCGCTTTCTCTCACCTGCCCGGTCTGCGGCGGCGCGCTCGCGGACGCGGGCGGCTCGCTCCGCTGCGGCGCGGGTCACAGCTTCGATAAGGCGAAGCAGGGCTATGTGAACCTCCTGCTGCGTGCCCAGTCAGGCGGTCGCCGCCACGGAGACGACAAGCGCATGGTGGAAGCCCGCCGCGCCTTTCTCGACACCGGCTGCTACGCCCCGCTGCGCGACGCGCTCTGCGCCATGGCGCTGGAATTTACCGCCGGTCCCGTCCGCCTGCTGGACGCCGGCTGCGGCGAGGGCTACTACACCGCCGCGGTCGCGGACGCGCTCCGCGGCGCCGGGCGCGGCTGCGCCGCCGTCGGCGTGGATATCTCAAAAACGGCGCTCATCGCCGCGGCGCGCCGCCGCGCGGAGCTGACGCTCGCCGTTGCCTCCGTCGGCGCGCTGCCCGTCGCGGACGGCAGCTGCGATCTGCTGCTGAACATCTTCGCGCCGGAGAGCGACCGGGAATTTGCCCGCGTGCTGCGTCCCGGCGGCGTGCTGCTGAAGGCGGTGCCGCTCGAGCGTCATCTTTTCGGGCTGAAAGCGGCGGTCTATGACCGCCCCTACGAAAACCCCGCCCCGGCTTACGCCCCGGAGGGCTTTACGCTCCTCACGCGCCGGGACGTCTGCTATACCGCCGTTATCGCCCCGCGGGAGATGATCGAAAATCTTTTCATGATGACGCCCTATTACTACAAGACCGGCGCCGCCGACCAAGCCAAGCTCGCCGCGCTGGACAGCCTCGAAACCGAGCTCGCCTTCGCCGTTTACGCCCTCTGCCGGAATTAACGCTTGCGTTTTGCCGGAAGATGCGGTAAAATAAGTCCGCGCAGGCCTCCTTAGTTAAATGGATATAATAAACCCCTCCTAAGGGTTAGTTGTGAGTTCGATTCTCGCAGGGGGTGCCAGAGGACCGCAGAATGCGCAGGGGTCC
>CALJDB010000238.1 GCA_938023775.1 uncultured Clostridia bacterium | reverse complement strand
CCTCCGCGCAGAGTATTTTTCGGCACGCACAGGTCGCGCCGAAAAATAATTGGACTTTATTCGCGCCTGCGGGCGCGAACTCTGCGAGGCTTTTAAAAAAATTGTAAAAAGCGGCGGAACCGGCTCGGTTTCGCCGCTTTTTATCTTGCAAACGACGGGGAAAATCAATATAATATTCTCAGCAACGGAAAGGCAGGGCAAGCGATTTTGGAAGAACTGAAGGCGGTGTTCGCCGCGAACCTCATCGTGCTGCGCACGGGCGCGGGCATGACGCAGACGGAGCTTGCGGAAAAGCTCCATTACTCCGATAAGTCCGTCTCCAAATGGGAGCGCGCAGAGGCGGTGCCGGACGCCTATGTTCTGACCCAGATCGCCGCGATCTTCGGCGTGACTGTCGACGAGCTGCTCATCGAAAATACCAGGTGGGAGCGCAAGCCCAAAAGCCCCCCGGTGGAGTACAGCCGCCGCTCCGTCGTGCTCTGCACCCTCGCCGGTATCTGGACGCTCTGCTGTCTGGAGTTCGTCATTCTCTGGATCTTGGGTCACGTCTACTGGATCACCTTCGTCGCTGCGGTGCCCATCTCGCTCATTGTCCTGCTGATCTTCAACTCTACGTGGAACGCCGGGCGGCACAATGTCTGGCTCGTCGCCGTGCTCGTCGCCGCGGTCGTGGTGCTTGTTTACCTCGCGATGCTGCGCTTCAACCTTTGGCAGCTCTTCCTCGTCCTCGTCCCGGCGGAGGCGGTCGTGTTCCTCGCGTTCCGCATCCCGCTCGTGCGGAAACACAAGTAAAATCAACGGTTTGCGCCGGACTCTACGAATCGTAGAGTCCGGTTTTCGCGTCTCTACCGAGCGCTTTCCGCGGAGTAGACCGCGCTCCACGGGGCGTAGGTTGCGTTTTTGCGCCGCAGGGCGTATGGTGGTAATGGAAAAAACGCACGAGGAGGAACCACCGACCATGAGCGAATTTGTTTTGAGCTGCTGCTCCACCGCGGACCTGAGCGCCGACCACTTTGCCGCGCGCGACATTCAGTATGTCCCCTTCCACTTCCATCTGAACGGCAAGGAGTATGACGACGACCTCGGCCAGAGCATCTCCTATCCGGAGTTTTACGCCGCGATGGCAGCCGGCGGCGAGACGAGCACCTCGCAGGTGAACGTCCGCGAGTATCTGAACCACTTTGAAAAATTCCTGAGCGAGGGCAAGGACGTGCTCCACGTCTGCCTCTCCTCCGGCATTTCCGGCACTTATCAGTCCACCGTCAACGCCGCGCGCATCGCGCGGGAGCGCCACCCGGACCGCCGCGTCTGGGTCGTGGACTCCCTTGGCGCGTCCAGCGGCTACGGTCTGCTGATGGACCGCCTCGCCGACTGGCGCGACCTCGGCAAGGACGTGGACTGGGTGCGCGACTGGGCGGAGGAGCACCGGCTGGAGCTGAACCACTGGTTCTTCTCCACGGACCTGACCTTTTACGTCAAGGGCGGGCGTATCTCCAAGGCAGCCGGCATTTTCGGCGGCGTGCTGAATATCTGCCCGCTGCTCAACATGGACGCGGAGGGCCACCTCGTCCCGCGCAGCCGCATCCGCGGGAAAAAGCGCGTCATTCAGGAGATCGTCAAGCGCATGGAGCAGAACGCGCGCGACGGGCTGGACTATGACGGGAAGTGCTACATCAGCCACTCCGAGTGCTACGAGGACGCCCGCGCCGTCGCCGATCTCGTCGAGCAGCGCTTTCCGAAGCTGAGCGGCAGGGTCGAGATCAACTACGTCGGCACCACCATCGGCAGCCACACCGGTCCCGGCACCGTCGCCCTCTTCTTCATGGGCGACGAGCGCCCAACTATGGACTGATACATAATGCTCCCGATGCAGGCATCCGCTTCCCGGATGCCTGCATCTTTTTGCTGCACGGAACGTTCGGAATATTACTTGCAAATCCACGGAAGACTTGCTATAATGGGGTACAAGAGGACATCCCTCATTATTTAGAAGGAAGGAATTCGCTATGATCTATACCACCGAGGTACAGCAT
>CALJDB010000237.1 GCA_938023775.1 uncultured Clostridia bacterium | reverse complement strand
CGCTTTTGAGCTGGCTCCAGATGAAGCTCAGCCAGAAGACCAACCCCGCGCCGGCGACCCAGAACGCGCAGCAGGCGACGAGCATGAAGACCATGAATCTCATGATGCCGCTCATCTCGCTCTGGATCGGCTTCAGCATGCCCGCCGCGCTTGGTATGTACTGGATCTTCACGAGCGCCCTCGCCATCGTGCAGGAGCTCGTCCTGAACAAGTATTACGGCAAGCTCATCGCAGCCGAGGCTGCGGAGCGCACCGCCCGCCAGCGTGCGCGCGAGGCGGAGTTTGAGCGCAAGCGCGCCGAAACCGAGCGCCTGCGCGCCGAGGGTCTCACCAAGGAAAACGCCAACACCAGCAAGCGCAAGCAGCAGGCGCGCGCCAAGGCGGAGAGCGACGAGCTCCGCGCCGCCGCCATCCGCGAGGAACGCGCCGCGAAGCGCGCCGCCATGGGTCTGCCCCCGGAGGAGGACGAAAAGCCCGCCTCCCAGGTCGGCAACCGCCGCTATGCGCGCGGCCGCGCCTATGTGGAAGACCGCTTCACGAATCCGGCTGCCGCCGCCGAGGCGACCGCAGCCGCAGCCGCCGCTTCCGAGGCGGACGAAGCCCTCGCCGCCGAGGAGACCGAGGCTGCCGAAGTCCCCGCCGAGCCCGTGACCGACTCTGTCGAGACCGCCGAAGAGACGGAGGAGACCGTCGAGGAGCCCGCCGAGGAGGAGACCGAGGAGCCCGATGAGGCGGAAGAAGAGCCCGCGTCCGACGAAGCCGAGGACGCAGACGAAGAATGAGGTTAAGAAAAGCACTATGACAAAATTTATCGAAGTCAGCGGCAAGACCGAGGAGGAGGCAGTCGCCGCCGGTCTTGCACAGCTCGGACTGACGCGGGACGAGGTATCGCTCGAATATATGGAGCTGCCCAAAAAGGGCTTCCTCGGCTTCGGCGGAAGTCCCGCTGTCATCCGCATCAGCTATGAAGCCCCGGACGAGCCGGAGGTCCCGGCTCCCGGACCGGAAGCGCCGAAGGCAGCTCCCGCGGAGCCGAAGCCCGCGAAGAAGCCCGAAGCGCCCAAGGCGCCCGCCGCCCCGGTCAAGCCGGAAAAGCCGGACGCCGACGCCCCGCTGGAGCAGCGCGTGGAGTGCTATCTCCGCGGCCTGCTGGACCTGATGGGCGTGAAGGCGGACATCACCATCACCCCGCGCGAGGGCGGCGGTGTCAACGCCGAGCTCAGCGGCAGCGGCATGGGCACCGTCATCGGACGCCGCGGCGAAACGCTCGACGCCATCCAGCACCTTGTGAACTACTCCGTCAACCGCGGCAGCGACAAGCGCCTGCACATCAATGTGGACGCCGAGAACTACCGCAGCAAGCGCGAGGAGTCCCTCGTCCATCTGGCGGAAAAGATGGCGGCGAAGGCAGTAAAGTATAAGCGTTCCATGGCGCTGGAGCCCATGAACAGCTACGAGCGCCACGTCATCCACACCGCGCTCCAGAACTATGAGGGCGTCTCCACCTCGTCCATCGGCGTGGAGCCGAACCGCCGCGTCGTCGTCAGCTACGAGAAGACCGAGAACCGCGACAACCGCCCGCAGAGCCGCGAGTGGGCGTGAATCCATTTTTCCGGAGGAAAGAAATACAATATGGTTTACGAAAAGCTCTGTGAGCTCCTGGCGTCCCAGTTCGGCGTGGACGAGAGCACGATCACCATGGACACGAACATCGTGGACGATCTCGGCGCCGACTCGCTCGACGTCGTGGAGCTGATCTCCTGCATGGAGGATGAGTTCAATCTCATCATCACCGATGAGCGCGTCCGCGAGCTCTACACCGTTCGCGAGGTTGTCGACTTCATCGAGGCGATGATCTGAAAAAGCAAGGATGGGAGGCTGGCTTTGCCGGTCTCCCATTTTTTGAGCATTGGGATCGGAGGAAAAAACGATGACATTGGAAGCGGGCTCCGTCCGGGCGCTGCTGCGCGCGGAGGTGCCGGTTGATTGCTTTGAAACACTGGACTCCACGAGCGAGGAATGCCGCCGCCGCATCGCCGGGGGGGAGACGCGCTGCCTCGTGCTCGCGGAGGGGCAGACGGCGGGGCGCGGCCGCTGCGGGCGGAGCTTTTTCTCCCCGCCGGGCAGCGGGCTTTATATGAGCCTCGCCTTTCCGCGCACGGGCTTTGACCCCGCGGCACTGACGACTTACGCCGCCGTCTGCGCCGCGGATGCCGTCGAGGCGCTGACCGGCGTCTCCTGTGGCGTCAAGTGGGTCAACGATCTGTTTTACCGCGGGAAAAAGGTCGGCGGCATTCTGACGGAAGCGGTCGGCGGGGAGGTCATCGTCGGCGTGGGGATCAATTTGCAGCCCGGCGCCGTTCCGCCGGAGCTGCGGGACACGGTCGGTGCGCTCGGCTGCGGCGACGTGCGCGCGCCGCTCGCCGCCGCGATCGCGGAGGCGCTGCTCGCGTGGCGGGGGGACTTTTCCCATCTGGACGCTTACCGCCGCCGTTCGATCCTGACGGGCAGGCGCGTGACCTTCCCGCTCGGCGGTGCGGAGCAAGGCGGCACCGTCACCGGCATCGGCGACGACGGCGCGCTGCTCGTCCGCACCGCGGAGGGCACGCTCGCCCTGCGCAGCGGCGAGGTGCGCCTTTCGCACATCGAGGGGCTGCGATGAGGGCGGATATTCCGCCGGCGTGACGCGGAGAACGAACAATTCAAGCCGCGCCAAGAGACACGCAAGACCTCGAAAAAACGACAACGCTCCCGCCCGATTCCGGGCGGGAGCGTTTTTTTATAAAATTACTGTTCCGGCTCCAGACTCCGCTGCTTGGCGAGCAGTCCGGCGTAGCGGCGCTTGGCGGAGCGCTCTGCCTCGGCGAAGAGCTCCTCGGCGCGCTCAGGGTATTTGATCGTGAGCGCGTTGTAGCGCACCTCGCCCATCAGGAAGCTGCGGTAATCGCCCTGCGGCTCCGGGGAGTCGATCGTGAGGGGATTCTTGCCCTCGGCGATGAGCGCGGGGTTATAGCGCAGGAGGTTCCAGTAGCCGGCGCGGACGGCGTGCTTCATCTCGTCCATCGCGTGGTTCATGCCCGCCTTGATGCCGTGGTTGATGCAGGGCGCGTAAGCGATGATGAGGGAGGGGCCCTCATACGCCTCCGCCTCGCGGATGGCGCGGAGCGTCTGCTGCATATCCGCGCCCATCGCGATCTGGGCGACGTAGATATAGCCGTAAGCCATCGCGATCTGGGCGAGGTCCTTTTTCTTGACGCTCTTGCCCGCGGAGGCGAACGCCGCGACCGCGCCGAGCGGCGTGGACTTGGAGCTCTGGCCGCCGGTGTTGGAGTAGACCTCCGTGTCGAAGACGAAAACGTTGACATTCTTGCCGCTCGCGAGTACGTGGTCAACGCCGCCGTAGCCGATGTCGTAAGCCCAGCCGTCGCCGCCGAAGATCCAGACGGAGGGGCGGGTCAGCATGTCGCGGTTGGAGCAGACAAAAAGCGCATCGGGATTCTCGTCCCGGATGGCTTCGCAGGCGCGAAGCAGCAGCGCACCGTTCGTGCGCGCGCCCTCGACGTCCTCCATCGTGTCGAGCCACGCGCGCGCCGTCTCGCCCAGAACGGATTCGAGGCGTTCCACGGCGGAGCGGACCTCGTTTCGCCGCGCGTCGACCGCGATGCGCATGCCGAGACCGAACTCGGCGTTATCCTCAAAGAGCGAGTTCGCCCAGGCGGGACCCTTGCCCTCGCGATTGACGGTATAGGGCGAGCTCGGCGCGGAGCAGCCCCAGATGCTGGTGCAGCCCGTGGCGTTCGCGATGAACATGCGCTCGCCGAAAAGCTGGGTGATGAGCTTGGCATACGGCGACTCGCCGCAGCCGGGGCAGGCGCCGGAGAACTCCAGCAGCGGCTGGCGGAACTGGCTGCCCTTGACGGTGTTCGGTCCGAAGGGGAGGGGCTTTTCGCTGACCGTGCTGAAGAGATGGTCGAACTTGCCCTGCGCGGCGCGCACATAGTCGTCGCGGCTTTGCTCCATGCGGATCGCCTTTTCCTTCGCGGGGCAGACCTCGGCGCAGCTGCCGCAGCCGGTGCAGTCGAGCGCGGAGACGGCGATGGTGAAGCGCAGCGTCTTCGTCTTGTCGCCGAGCATCGGCAGCACGCCGTCCACGCCCTCGCTCTCCGCCTCCGTCAGCGCGAAGGGGCGGATGACGGCGTGGGGGCAGACATAGGAGCACTGGTTGCACTGGATGCAGTTCTCCGGGATCCAGCGCGGCAGATCCGCGGCGATGCCGCGCTTTTCAAACGCCGCCGTGCCGGAGGGGACGATGCCCGTCGCCGTGGAGAGGAAGTCCGAAACGGGCACGGAATCGCCCGTGAGGGTGTTCGTCGGGACGAGGATCTTGTTCAGATACTCGGTCGTGAGCTCGTCGCGCCCGACCAGCGGCTTGCGCGGCGCGTCTTCCGGGGCGTTTTTCCACGCCTCCGGCACCGCGACGGCGTGGACACCGGTGAGACCCGCGTCGATGGCGGCGCAGTTCATCTCGACGATGTTCTGACCCTTGGCGCTGTAGGTCTTGACGACCGCCTCCTTCATATAGGCGACCGCCTCGTCGATGGGGATGATGTTCGCGAGCTTGAAAAACGCTGCCTGAAGCACGGAGTTCGTGCGCCGCGCGCCGAGACCGACCGCTTTGGCGAACTTCACGGCATCGCAGGTGTAAAACTTCACGTTGTTTTCCGCGATATAGCGCTTGACGCGGGCGGGCAGCTTGGTCTCAAGCTCCTCGTCCGTCCACGGGCAGTTGAGCAGGAAATAGCCGCCGGGCTTCACGTCCTGCACCATCTCGAAGCGCTGGAGATACGCCGGATTGTGGCAGGCGACAAAGTCCGCCTGCTTGACGTAATACGCGGAGCGGATCGGCTCGTCGCCGAAGCGGAGGTGGGAGATGGTCGTGCCGCCGGATTTCTTGGAGTCGTACTGGAAGTAAGCCTGCACCTTTTTGTCGGTGTGGTCGCCGATGATCTTGACGGAGTTCTTGTTCGCACCGACGGTGCCGTCCGCGCCGAGACCCCAGAATTTGCACGCCTTCGTGCCCGCGGGGGCGACGTCGGGATTTTCCGTCATCGGGAGAGAGAGGCCGGTCACGTCGTCCGTGATGGAGAGCGTGAACTCGATCTTCGGGTGCTCGGAGAAGAGGTTTTCAAACGCGGCGAGCAGGTCGCCGGGCTGGGTGTCCTTGCTGCCGAGACCGTAGCGGCCGTGGCAGACCATGCAGCGGACGAACTCCGTGCCGCGCAGGGAGGCGGCGAAGTCGATATAGAGCGGCTCGCCGAGTCCGCCGGGCTCCTTCGTGCGGTCGAGCACGGCGAAGCGCTTCGCGGTCTTCGGCAGCACGCGCAGCAGGTGCTTCGCGGAAAACGGACGGTAGAGGTGGACCTCCACGACGCCGACGCGGTGTCCGCGCGCGTTCAGATAGTCTACGACCTCCTCCGCCGCCTCGCAGACGGAGCCCATCGCGACGAGAACGTACTCCGCGTCCGGCGCGCCGTAATAGTTGAAGGGCTTGTAGTTCGTGCCGATCTCGGCGTTGACGCGGTCCATATACTGCTCCACGAGGTCCGGCGTCTCCAGATAAGCGCCGTTGCAGGCTTCGCGGTGCTGGAAGAAGGTCTCCGGCTGCTCCGCCGAGCCCATCAGGTGGGGGTGGTTCGGGTTCAGCGCGCGGGCGCGGAAGGCGCGCACGGCGGCGAGGTCGGTCATGCCGAGCAGCGTGTCGTAGTCCCAGACGCCGATCTTCTGATACTCGTGGCTCGTGCGGAAGCCGTCGAAGAAGTGGAGCATCGGGAGACGCCCGGCGATGGTGGAAAGGTGGGCGACGGCGGCGAGGTCCATGACCTGCTGCACGCTGTTGGACGCCAAAATGGCGAAGCCCGTCTGGCGCACGCCCATCACGTCGCTGTGGTCGCCGAAAATGCTGAGCGCGTGGGTCGCGAGGGCGCGGGCGGCGACGTGGAACACCGCGGGCGTCTGCTCCGCCGCGAGCTTATACATGTTCGGGATCATCAGCAGCAGACCCTGCGACGCCGTGAACGTGCTGGTGTATGCGCCGGCGGAAACGGAGCCGTGGACCGCGCCGGCGGCGCCGCCCTCGGACTGCATCTCCACAATGGAAACGCGCTCACCGAAGATGTTTCTGCGGCCCTGTGCGCCCCACTCGTCCATGCTCTCCGCCATTGGGGAGGACGGAGTGATCGGATAGATGGCTGCCACCTCAGAAAAGGCGTAGGCAACATGGGCGGCGGCAGTGTTGCCGTCCATCGTCTTGCG
>CALJDB010000236.1 GCA_938023775.1 uncultured Clostridia bacterium | reverse complement strand
GCGGGGGCGTAGGTACCGATATCGTCGCGTTCGAGGCACATTTCGCCGTAATACATCGGAATGAAGCTGCCGGTCTCGTCGACCCAGCCGACCTTCTGGACGAACAGAATGTCCGCCACGGCGCTGACGATGGTTGCGCGGATGCTCTCCTCGTCCATTTTGCCGTCGACGAAGGCTGCATAGTAGCGCGCCTCGCCGAGCCCGGCGGGGTAGACGCGGAAATTGCCGTACTCGTCCGGCTCCGTCTGGGTGCAGGGCAGCTCCGCCGCCTCCAGCGAGGCGGCGATCGCCTCGCGCAGCGCGGAGAGCGGAGCGGCGGCGTCAAACGCCGGGGCGGTGAGCGTCACGGCGGTGTCCGCGCCGCAGCACTGTCCCCACGCGAGCAGGGCGTAGTCCGCGTCCAGCACGAAAACGAAGGCGTTGCTGCCCTGATCGAGCCGGAGCTTCACGCTGCCGCCGGCGCGGAGGGCGCTGGCGCTGTCCGGCGTGCGGTCTGCGAGATAGGCGGCAACGGTGTCCGCGTATGCCGCCAGCTTGCGGGTCGGCAGCTCCGATTCGTCGCGGTTCATCATGTAATAGTCCGCATTGCCGTTGGAGCGGAGAACCCACTTGGCGGTCGGCAGACGCTCCAGCAGCGCGTCGGCGCTGAGCGCGCTGTCCGTGAGCGCAAACTCCGCACTCTCAAACGCCGGGACCTCCGGCTTTTTGACCTCCATCGGGATGTCCAGCTCCGCGCAGACGGCGGCGTCCACCGCGCCGGACTCCGCGAGCGAGGCGGCGAGGGTCTTTTCCTGCCCGGCAAGAGCGACGCCCAGCGCGCTGCGGGAGAGCGCCGCGGCGCTGCCGCGGTCAAATTCGCCCTGCTCCACGGCAAGCCCCGCTTCCGCGGCGAAGGACTCCGCCGCGCTGTAATCAAAATCCTTCTCCGTGCTGTAGCCCAGCGCGCGGAGGACGAAGGTGGCAAACTGCTGGGCGTTCACGGTGTCCGCCCCGCCGAATTTGCCGTTGCCCTGACCGAGGGTCAGCTTGTTGGCGTAAGCGTAGCCGACGTAGGGGTCCGCCCACGCGGCGACGTCCGTGAAGGGGTGGGCGTTTTTCTCCGCCAGCGCGGTCTGCTCCGCGCCGAGCAGACGCACAAGCATCGTGACCGCCTCCATCCGGTTCATCTTGTCGCCGAGGGCAAAGTCGGGCGTGCCGTCCGCGAGCGTGCCCTTGCCGGCGAAAAGTCCGAGCGCGTTTAAGTCCTGCGCCGCGGCAATGTCCGCGTCTCCCGCCGCGAGAGCGGGGGCGGCGAGCGATAAGCAGAGCAGCAGCGCCAGAATGAGAGAAAGAAAGCGTTTCATCGCGAAAACCTCCCTTTATATGTATGGTTACTTCTTGTCGCCGAGCAGCTTCGTCAGCTCCTCCATAAAGGTGTTGATGTCCTTGAAGGAGCGATAAACGCTCGCGAAGCGGACGTAAGCGACCTCGTCGAGATTTTTCAGGCGGAGCATGACCATCTCGCCGATCTTCTCGGTCTTGACCTCGCTTTCGAGTCTGCCGCGGAGCTCCTGCTCGATCTCGTCGGCAACGCCCTCGATCTGCGCCATCGTGACGGGGCGCTTCTCGCAGGCGCGGACGACGCCGTTGATGATCTTCACGCGGTCAAAGCTCTCGCGGCTGCCGTCGCGCTTGATGACCATGAGCGGCATGCGCTCGATGACCTCGTAGGTCGTGAAGCGCTTCTGGCAGTCGAGGCACTCGCGGCGGCGGCGGATGGTGGTGCCGTCCTCGGCGGGACGGGAGTCGATGACCTTGCTGTCGGTGTATCCGCAAAACGGGCATTTCATAGCTGCTGATTCCTCCAAAATAAAATCGTTTGTGTCTGAATTTTACCACCCG
>CALJDB010000235.1 GCA_938023775.1 uncultured Clostridia bacterium | reverse complement strand
AGACGCGGCAGGGCGTATGTTATTTTGGTTTACAGCTCCACGTCCATCTTGGCGATGACGGCAGCGCAGCGGGGGCACAGGCCCTCGGCGTTGGCGTTCACGGAGTGCATCCAGCAGCGGGCAGCCATGGTGCTCCGGGACGTGCACTATGTCATCGAGGCGCACTTCGATATGACGGAGCGCGCCGCGCCGAGCGACAATCCCGGAAAGTTTCAGGATATCTTAAAACGCCGCTTGGAGCGCGGGCAGTGCTACAGCATGCCCTATCTGGGTACGCGCGAATTTCCCGCCCATTTCCGCCGCTGTGAGGTCATCCCGCCCTGCCCGGAGGAGCTGCGCGGGGAGCGGGACCTCGGCTGGATGCTGCTGGATATGGACTACAGCGATCCGGAGAATATCGTGCCGAGGTTTTTCCGCGCCACGCTGAAAGACGGCGTGATGGATGTCCCCGCGTGGGAGAGCGAGGGGGTGAAGGCATGATACTGCAAGCGCTTGCGCAGTATTACGAGGATCTCCGCAGCCGCGGCGAGATCGCCGAGCCGGGCTGGGCTCCGGCGAAGATCAGCTACGCGCTCTGCTTGGACGCCGAGGGGCGGCTCACGCAGATCATACCGACGATGGTCGAGACAGAGAGCGGGAAAAAGAAGACCTTGCAGCCGCGACAGATCGAGCTGCCTGCGCCTGTCAAACGTGCATCCAATGTTGCATCAAACTTTCTTTGGGATAACTCCGGTTATCTCCTCGGCGTCGACAAAAAAGGCAAGCCGGAGCGAACGAAAGAATGCTTCGCCGCTGCCGCGGCGCTCCACCGGGAGATCCTGCGCGATGTCGATCTTCCAACCGCCCGCGCGATCCTCGCTTTCTTTGACACTTGGGAGCCTGAGAAAGCGGCGGAGCATCCGGCGCTCGCCGGGATCATGGACGAGGTGACATCCGGCGCAAACCTCCTTTTCCGCGTAGAAGGGGTCGAGCCACAGAACGAGCCCGCGATACATGCGGCGTGGCAGCGCCACTGGGCTGGTGGGGACGGCGGCGCGAAGATGCAGTGTCTGATCACTGGGCGGCTCGAACCCCCGCTCGCGGTCCATCCCGCCATCAAGGGCGTCCGGGACGCGCAGTCGAGCGGCGCGGCGCTCGTGTCCTTTAACGGTCCCGCGTTTGAGTCCTACGGGCGTGACGGTCAGCAGAATCTGAACGCCCCGGTTTGTCAATACGCCGCCTTTGCCTATACCGCCGCGCTGAACCATCTGCTCGCGGACAGGGAGAACGTCCGATTTATTGGCGACACTACGGTCGTCTGCTGGGCGGAGGGCGCGGACCCGGCGTATCAGGGCTTTGCCCTGAGCGCGCTTTTCGGAGAAACCGAGAACAGCCCCCTCACGGAGCAGGACCTGCGTTCCGCTCTGCGGCGTCTCGCAGACGGTCTGCCCTGCGGCGAGCTCGGCATCGACCCGCAGCGCCCGTTTTACATCCTCGGCATCGCGCCGAACGCCGCGCGGCTTTCCGTCCGATTCTTCCTGCGGGACAGCTTCGGCGCGCTGATGCGGAACGTGAACGCCCATTACGACCGGCTGGAGATCGCCGGTGCGCGCTCCGGCGCCATGCCGCTATGGGCACTCCTGCGGGAGACGGTGAACTTAAACTCCCGCGACAAAGCGCCCTCACCGGCGATGGCGGGTGCGACCGCACGCGCTGTCTTCTCCGGCGGAGCCTATCCCGCCTCGCTGCTGGAAGCGGTGATGCTCCGCATCCGTGCAGAGCGGAGCATTTCCTCCGGCCGCGCGGCGATTCTGAAAGCATACTATCTCAAAAATCCACATCCGGACTGTCCAAAGGAGGTTTTGACCGTGAG
>CALJDB010000234.1 GCA_938023775.1 uncultured Clostridia bacterium | reverse complement strand
TCGGCGGCGCGGAGCTGAAGGAGATGCTCCTCTGCGCATACGAGGCTCTGGAGAGCAATAAGCAGTCCATCAACGAGTTAAACGTCTTTCCCGTCCCGGACGGGGACACCGGCACCAATATGACGCTGACCGTCTCCGCTGCTGCGGCGGAGCTGCGCAAGAAAGAGCGCACGGGCGTCTCCGCGGTTGCGGACGCGGCGGCTTCCGCCATGCTGCGCGGCGCGCGCGGCAACTCCGGCGTTATCCTGTCCCTGCTCTTCCGCGGGCTCGCCAAGAGTCTGAAGGGCAAGGAGACCTGCACGGCCGCGGAGTTCACGGCGGCGATGCAGGAGGGCGTCGACGCGGCGTATAAAGCCGTCATGAAGCCCGCGGAGGGCACCATCCTGACCGTCTCCCGCGTGGCGACCGCGGCGGCGGCGGACTATGCCAAGACCGAGCGGGACTTGGAGCTCGTGCTCGCCTGCGCGCTCGCGGAGGGCCGCGAGGCGCTCGCGAAGACCGTGGAGCAGAACCCCGTGCTCGCGCGCGCCGGCGTTGTGGACGCGGGCGGCAAGGGCTACCTCTGCATTTTAGACGCCTTCCTCGCCTCGCTTCAGGGCCGCGTTTTCTCCGGCGCCGTCACCGGTGCGGAGGACGGCGAGGAGGACGACTTCGACCACGCCAACTTCGGCGAGTTCGACACCGCCGAGATCACCTACGCTTACGACACGGTCTATATCGTGCGCAAGACCGTCGACAAGCCGCTCGACCTCCTGCGCGCGTATCTGGACAGCATCGGCGACTCGCTCGTCATCTCCGAGGATGACGAGGTCTTCAAGGTCCATGTCCACACCAACATCCCCGGCGAGGCGCTGACCGAGAGCCAGAAATACGGCACGCTGGAGACCGCGAAGATCGAGAACATGCGCACCCAGCACGACGAGCTGGTGGGGGGCAAAGCCCCCGCCGCGCCCGCGCCGGAGCCGGAGTTCGCCGCGCCGGAGAAGCAGTACGGCTTCGTCGCCGTCTGCGCGGGCGAGGGCCTTGCCCAGACCTTCCGCGAGCTCGGCTGTGACCGCATCGTCACCGGCGGGCAGACGATGAACCCCTCCACGGAGGACATTCTGCGCGAGGTGGACCGCACCCCGGCGGAGACCGTGTTCGTCTTCCCGAACAACAAGAACATCATCATGGCGGCGGAGCAGTGCGCCCCGCTGACGGAGAAAAAGGTCATCGTCGTTCCGACGAAGACCGTGCCGCAGGGCATCTCCGCGCTGCTGAATCTGGACCTCAGCGCCGACGAGGAGACAATCCTCGCGACGTTCCAAGACGCCATCGCGGGCGTCCACACCGTGCAGGTGACTTACGCCGCGCGCGACAGCGAGTTCGACGGTCACGCCATCCGCGCCGGGGAATACCTCGGTCTGCTCGACGGCGCGCTCCTCGGCAGCTGGGACAGCCTCGACGCGCTCACCGCGAAGCTCTGCGAGGCGGCGGAGGAGCTCAGCCCGGAGTTCATCTCCCTCTATTACGGTGAGGACGTCTCCGAGCCGGAGGCGGAGGCGCTCGGCGAAAAGCTCGCTGAAGCCTTCCCCGACGCGGAGCTCACCGTCGTGAACGGCGGTCAGCCGGTGTATTATTATCTGATTTCCATCGAATAAGAACAAGCAAGCGAGAGACCGCCGAACGGCGGTCTCTCGCTGCATTTCCCGCAAAACAAAGGGACCGCTGCAAAAGCAGCGGTCCCCGCGCCGGAAAACTATCCGGTTTTTGCCGGCCTTGCCGGCGCTTGACCCGAAAAACACCGGGACGGCTGCGCATCGCGGAATGCAACGGCAGTTCCTCGTCCCTATGGCCGGTATGCGACCATTCGCGGAAAATGCGTTCCCGCACCGGTCTTGAGCTTCAAGTTATCCAAAGCCCTGCCGACCAAAGCAGCTTTTCGATCGGGTCCGCGCTTATCTTGCCCCGGCTCCGGCGCGGTATGCATGCAATTTTTGGATAAAGCGCGCCGCGGCGGCGCAGACTAAGGAAAAAGCTTTCCGGAGGTCTTTTTTTATGCTTTTTCAAAAACGCCGCGCCGCGCGCGAGATGCGCGAACACCTTGCCGAGGCGGAGGCGGAGCTGCTCGACCTGCGCCGCAGCATCGCCGCCGCTTATGATGTTTTCGACCATGCCGCGGAGGACTCGCTCGTCGAGGCGAGCATTCTGGAGCTCGCCGCGCTGGAGGCGAAATACAGCCGCGCCCTGCGCCGCGTGAAGGCACTCTATGCCGCGCCGGAAACCGCCGGAGCGCCCCGCCGCAGCAGGATAAGCGCGGCGCGCGCCTAACGCTCGCTCGGCACCGGCTCAGCGCTGCCGAAGATCAGATCGTCGATATCTTTTCCCATCGTCCGTGATTCTCCCTTCCGAAAATGACATATACGCCAGTGTATGCCGGGAGAGTGAAATTGATGCCGGAAAAATTTTCATTCCGCGCGGCGCAGGACCGCGACGACGATCTCCGGGTTGTTGCAAAAGCGCGGAACCGGCGCGTCGCCGATGCCGCGGGAGACGATGAGGGTATAGCGCCCGGAGGGGAGCGCGCCGGCGGTGTCCGCGGGGAAGAGCTCGCGCCCGGTGCCGAGCAGCCCGCCGACGAAGGGCAGGCGCACGACGCCGCCGTGGGCGTGGCCGCAGAGAACGGCATCTGCGGCGAGGTCGGGGTATTTTTCGCGGAAATCGTTGCGGTGGGCAAGGAGCAGGACAAAATCGTCCGGCTTTTCCGCGGCGATGCGGTCGCAGAGCGCGTCCGGCGTGAGCTGGTCGCGCGGACCGTTCGGGTCGTCCACGCCCGCAAGGACGATTCCCGCGCCGCCGCGCGTGAGCGTCAGCGCTTCGTTCCGCAGCCATCGGACGCCGTGGGCGTCAAAGAGCGCGGAGAGCGCCGGGAGGATCCCCGCCGCCCACTCGTGGTTGCCGCTGACATAATAGACCGGCGCGATCGCCGTGAGCCCGGCGAGCAGGCGCTCCACGGCGGGGAGGTCCTCCGCGTCGCTGGCGAGGTCGCCCGTCAGGGCGATGAGATCCGGCTCCGCCGCGGCGACACGGGCGAGCAGCGTTTTGTTGCCCTCTCCGAACTCCTTGCCGTGGACATCCGAGAGCTGCACGACGCGGAAGCCGTCAAATTCCGCGGGCAGGCGGGCGCTTGCCACCGTATATTCCGTCGTGACGACGCGCAGGGCGCTGTCGGCAAAGCCGGCGGCGACGAGCAGCGCGAGCAGCAGCATAACCCGCCGCGCGGCGCGGCGGCGCAGTCTTTTCATCGGCAAAGCCCCCTTTTCTGATCCGAAATTTCTCCCATAATACCATAACCGGCGCGTCGAAACCACGCTTTTCGCACAATGTTTCCAGTTTTTTCACAGATTCCGGCGGGGCAAGGCTTGAAATAACGCCGACGATCTGTTACAATACGGTTGTTTCGCGTCTGCGGATGCGGGGCAA